>NZ_JBPAOH010000002.1:0-143225 GCF_050875635.1 Tolypothrix sp. VBCCA 56010 | reverse complement strand
CCTCCCCCCTCTCCCCCTCCCCCACCCAAATGCTTACAATTTTCGTCACCCTACTAGCTTTATACGTTGCTTTCAACTTGGGAGCAAATGATGTTGCTAACGCGATGGGAACTTCTGTAGGTTCCAAAGCTGTTACCCTAAGACAGGCTTTGATAATTGCTGGGGTCTTAGAGTTTACGGGTGCTGTATTGTTTGGGCAAGAGGTATCAGAAACACTGGCAACGAAAATCGCCAATCCCGCTTTATTTGTCGCTGCACCGCAAATGCTTTTAACTGGGATGGTGACGGTATTAATCGCGTCTGGGGTGTGGTTGCAAATTGCCACCTCACGCGGTTTACCTGTATCTTCTTCTCATGCGGTTGTTGGTGCGATCGCTGGATTTAGTTGGGTAGCTTTAGGAGTTAACGCGATTGATTGGTCTTCAATTAAGTTAATTACCCTTGGTTGGATTGTCACCCCTCTGATAAGTGGTGCGATCGCCGCTTTATTTTACAGTCAAATCAAGCGCTGGATTTTGGATCAACCTAATCAGATAGCGCAGTTAAAAGAATGGATTCCTTGGTTGAGTGCATTGCTGCTGGGGATATTTGGAGTAATTGTCCTACCCTCTTTGAGTCAACCTCTGACAAATTTTTTAATTGAGCAATTTAATTTAAATATACCTGCCCACGACATGCCAATTTTCACAGGTGCTGTAGCAGCAGTGGGACTGACTTTCTATAGCTTACGAGAATTGGAGGACAAGGGAGACAGGGAGACAAGGGGACAAGGGGACAAGGGGGCAGGGGGACAAGGGGACAAGGAGGACAAGGAGGACAAGGAAGAATCTTTTCCCGATTACCCATTACCCATTACCCATTCCCGATTACCCATTACCCATTCCCCACTCCCCACTCCCCATTCCCCACTCCCTACTCCCTATTCCCCACTCCCCAATCCCATCGAACGCTTATTCGGTAAATTTCAACTTTTGAGCGCTTGCTTTGTGGCATTTGCTCATGGTTCTAATGATGTGGGGAATGCGATCGCACCAATGGCAGCGATCGTTTACATTAATACTACTGGCACAGTTCCAATAAATGGCATTACGATCCCCATCTGGATTTTAATACTTGGCGGTGTTGGTATTGTCGCTGGTTTAGCGATTTGGGGCAAAAAAGTTATCGCTACTATTGGCGAAAGCATCATTTCCCTACAACCTAGTAGCGGATTCTGCGCCGAACTCGCTACAGCCACCACCATCCTGCTAGCCTCCCGGTTGGGTTTACCCGTTTCCACCTCCCATGCCCTCGTTGGCGGCGTGGTTGGCATCGGACTAGTACAAAATCTCAAGTCGATTCAATTTCAAACTCTCAAAGGAATCGCCGGTGCATGGCTAATCACAGTCCCCCTCAGCGCAGCCCTCAGCGCTGCCATCTTTACACTGCTGAGTGCTAAGTTCTGGTAGGGAGATGGGGAGAGGGGGGGATGGGGAGAGGGGGGGACAAGGAGAGGGGGAGAGTATTAAATTTTGAATTCTCCTTGTCTCCTTGTCTCCTTGTCCCCCCCTCTCCCACTCCCCCACTCCCCCACTCCCCCACATCCAAAGCAGGGCATTTGGCACAAAGGCTTTTAATTCAGTAAAATGATTTTCAGGCAAAGGGGATATTTTTATTCCCACCAAAGAATATTTTCATCCAGATTTGGGATGAAAGGTGTAACGCAATTGACATTCTACATAAATTTACAGATAGGTTTGAGAATTTCGACAATTGCATTAAGCCAAACGTAAAAAACGCAGAAATCCGTAAGTCATTGATAATTGCTATTGCCGCTAAAAGAATAGATATCTATTTTTGATGATATTTTTTTCCGGATAAAAATATCACTTGAAACTAGCTGATTTCAATAGAACTTACAGAATAGTAGTCTGTGATGCACCAATTAATGGGAATCTCGTGTATTAAATGTCAAAACAGTAGGGCAAATTATCCGGTTTGCGGTTTGCTGTGTTGAGCATCACAAAATTAAGTTAAAACGCATAAGTCCTGTTAAAATTTTTAGTTTATCTGACAAAATACAGGGAATAATATGAGTGCTGAGGAATTCCACAAAAAGCTGCATTATCGTCAAGGGGTCAGAGGTTAAAGACTAATGGGGCGATTTGAGAACCGACCAGAAAACCCGCGTGCAAGAGGCGAAATATCTAGGGCAGCAGAAACTGCCTTGTGGGGTGTAGTTGAGGATTTGCAAAGCCTCCAGCAGAATATGCTCAAATCCTTACAAGAAGATATAAATAGGCTGGAGTCAGACAAAAAACATCTAGCTGATGAGATTAAACGGCTGCAAACCGAAAAAGAACAGCTACAACAGACCAAGCAAATAACTGAACAACAAGCTTTGGTGCGTCAATTGGCGCAAGTTTTAGCAAATCATATATCTTCTCAATTACAATCTTCGCTTTCGGCTTTAGCTAATCAAGCAATCGAGCGCGATTTAAACCAAGGAAATGCGATCGCCGCAGGTATCGCGTCACATGAGGCTAACAGTAATATTGTTACAGAAATTAATAAAAATACTGAGCAACTGATTGGCAGTCTAGATGATACCCTAACTATCACCTTGAAGTTACTCCAACAAGAGTTAAATAACCATCAAAGTGGTATTTCTCAACAGTTGTCTCGGATGCAAAGCCGACAGCAGCAAGGGGAAGCGATGTTGGCAGAATTAACCAATCGGCTTAACAAGGAACTGGAAAAAAAAAGTTTAATTACACCAGTTACCCCAACGAAGTCTGTTGAGTTGACAGTTTCTGAGCAAAAACAGCAAAATGTCATAAACACTTCTCCAGCCAAAGAAGTCAAAAAACCCGCCGAACCACTTTCTGTTATTCCTAAAGAAACATCGACCAACGGAACTACATTATCTGTATCTTCTGTACCAGAAAAAGAAGTCAAAAAACCCACCGTTGAGCCAACTTCTGTTATTCAATCGGAAACATCGAGAAACGGAACTACATTATCTGCGTCTTCTGTACCAGCCAAAGAAGTCAAAAAACCTGCCGTTGAACCAACTTCTGTTATTCAATCGGAAACATCGAGCAACGGAACTACATTATCTGGGTCTTCTTTGCCGGTGTCAGAGGTTAAGAAACCTGCCGAACCAACTTCTGTTCCCAAAGAAACATCGAGCAAGGGAACTACATTATCTCAGTCTTCTTTGCCGGCATCAAATAACACTAAGGCAAAGCCACCAGAGGTGAAAAAAGACCCGAAAGAGCCTATTTCTGTTCTTTCCAGGGAACTAAGCGACGCTACATTACCCCCATCCCCTCCGCCAGAAATCAAGGTAAAGCCAAAAGAGGTGAAAAAAGACCCGAAAGAGCCTATTTCTGTTCTTTCTAGGGAACTGAGCGAAACTACACCATCTCCTTCTCGTCAGCCACAACGACCCTCTGGTGGCGCTGGAGGCTTATCGCCCATGCAAATGGGTTTATTGCTGATTGTATTGTCAACGGTGTTGTCGTCGCTTTACAACGTCGCTATTAAGGCAATTTTTCAGCCAAATTCCCTAATTTTAGGTGCGTTTCAAGTTGAGCAGTTGATATCGCCGACGTTGGGAAATTCTCTGTTAATTTTGATGCTGAGGATGATGGTGGTTGTACCGCTAATGTTAGTTTTAGCGCCGATGATGCATCAGCGAGTGTGGCAAGATTTACATTCCTTGGCTGGCTCAGTACGGGGAAATCCAACTCCCTCGAAAGCAAGTACGCGACAGGTGTTGATATTGTCGGTTGTGAGTGGATGCTTTTTGTTTTTGTCTCAGTTGCTGATATACTTGGCGATTGGACAAGTACCAACGGGGATGGCGATCGCGCTTTTCTTTATTTATCCGATGATTAGCGGACTATTATCTTGGTTTATGTTTGGCGATCAACCAACATTAGTTCGTATTGGTGCGATCGCCGTGATTTTTCTCGGTGAATTGTTGATGTTGGGTGGGTCAGCTCAAGTCGGTATTGGTAATAACTATGTAGGAAGTATCAGTGCGATCGCTTCAGGAGTCAGTTTCGCTATTTACGTAATTCTGACGCGGATTTGTGCTGCTAAATTGCATCCTGTCACATTTACTTTAATTAACTTCGCTACTATGCTATGTTTGTGCTTCATCGGTTTGATGTTGCCTTTACCAACTAGCTCAAGTTTGATAGTTGATCCCAATCGCTTATTAGAACTTATCTTAAGCGCTTTTATCTTGGGTGTAATGACTTTGGCATCTTATGTGTTAAATAACGTGGGAATTAGCAAAGTTAGTGCAACCCGTGCAGCGATATTCGGAGCCAGTGTCCCAGTTTTAACCGTGATTTTCGCCGGCTTAATTATTCAGGAAACCTTATCAATCGTTCAGGCTTTAGGAGTCTTGCTAATTACCTTTGGTGCAGCCGCATTTAGCTTAGAAAGAATACGCGCATCCTAGGGACAAGGGGGCAGGGGGCAGGGAGACAAGGGGGACAAGGGGGCAGGGGAGGCAGGGGGGCAGGGGAGGCAGGGGGGCAGGGGAGGCAGGGGGGCAGGGGAGGCAGGGGGAGCAGGGGGAGTTAAAATTACCAATGCCCAATGCCCCATGCCCAATGCCCAATGCCCAATGCCCCATGCCCAATGCCCAATGCCCCATGCCCAATGCCCTACGCAGTTTTCATAACTTAACAAAAATCAGCTTTTTTTGACAAAGCTATATTTCATTCACTACACAGGTAATTGACAAACTGCTGTATCTTAAATGCTGCAAGCATCTGTAGTTACTTTTAAAGTAAAAGCACTTAGCTAGACCATTCGTCCTCATGCGAAAATGCAATTAATGGTAGTGCTGCATAAGTGAAACAAGCTCAAAAACTGCATATATTCCTCTTTAACGCCCCATAAATTTTTTGTAGGGATCAAATCGACCGTATTGAGATTTGCGGATGTTGTTGAGGTTTAAGTAAGATGCACTCTTTAACTATACTAACATTAATAGCTGTGTCTGTGTGTTATAAAGTACGGGTAATTTTACGTCATACTACCAAGAATACTCAGAAATAACGCATAATTAAATAATCTGAAGTGAAGATATTGCCTTCAGTCGGGTGTATACTACTTACTTTCCTTTAGCTGATAACTGTGTAAACGTGCTATTCATCTGTCTGTAATATGAGTAACGACATAGATCTGATCAAACGTCTTGGTCCGAGTGCGATGGATCAGATCATGCTTTATCTTGCCTTTAGTGCCATGCGGACTAGTGGGCATCGGCATGGGGCGTTTTTAGATGCGGCAGCAACGGCAGCAAAGTGTGCGATTTACATGACCTATCTGGAGCAGGGACAAAACCTGCGAATGACAGGACATTTGCACCACCTTGAGCCGAAGCGGGTGAAAATCATTGTTGAAGAAGTAAGACTTGCGCTGACAGAGGGCAAGCTGTTGAAGATGCTTGGTTCGCAAGAACCGCGCTATCTAATTCAGTTGCCTTATGTGTGGATGGAAAAGTTTCCTTGGCGACCGGGGCGATCGCGCATTCCGGGTACAAGTCTGACTTCTGACGAAAAAAGGCAAATTGAACAAAAACTGCCGCATAACCTGCCTGACGCCCAATTAGTCAGTTCTTTTGAGTTTTTAGAACTGATTGAATTTTTGCATAAGCGATCGCAGGAAGACTTGCCCGAAGAACACCGTATGGGTTTGAGTGAAGCTTTAGCGGAGCATATCAAGCGCCGTCTGCTATACTCAGGCACGGTGACAAGGATTGATTCTCCTTGGGGAATGCCTTTCTACGCTCTCACCCGTTCTTTTTACGCTCCTGCTGACGATCAAGAGCGTACATACATCATGGTCGAAGATACCGCTCGGTATTTTCGCTTGATGAAAGATTGGGCAGAACGGCGACCAAATTCGATGCGAGTCTTGGAAACAATGGATGTCCCACCAGAGCGATTAGAACAGGCTCTGTCAGAATTGGATGAAGTTATCCGCGCTTGGGCGGATAAATATCACCAAGAGGGTGGAGTTCCCATGATTTTACAGATGGTCTTTGGTAACAAAGAAGACTGATAATTAACAGCGATTAGCAATTCGTTGCGCTAATCGCTTTAATTTCTAAGGGGATTTGTGGGAAGTGGGTTACTCTCAAAAGTCGGTTGGATATCTTGCGATCGCGTTGCCGGTATAAACGAAGGTAAATAACCGCTGACCGCTCGGTCACTCGCATCAATACAATTATCCATCGCTTGCACAGGAGCAGAGTCAGTTTCCGCACGCAAACCTACAACACACTGGGCGAAACGCACTGGCAACAAACTGCGACTACAGTAATTTAAAGCAGCCGAGTTCACAGTTTCTTTAACATTTGCACTGATACCGACCACGCAAGTGGCTAAATCTTCCGGACGCCTTGCTTGGTTACAAGATGCGAGTGCATCCGTCGCTGCAACTTGCGTTTGTTTCTGAATTCTCGCCACGCACAGAGACAACTCTCTCGGACGCAGTGCGTTTGCACAACCTTGGGACGCAGCATCGGCAGTTACGCCGACACTTAAAAGGCGACCAGCACAAGCACGGTAATCATTCGTGTAAGAGGCTGTGACAGCCATACCAGGTAAAGGCATTGCCATCCATCCAGCCACAGCCAAAGCTGGGGCGAACAAGCGAATAGTTTTATTTTTTAGCATTTTCAAGGCATAACTTCCGTGTTTATTCGGTCTAGTGCTGATTTTTTTTGCGATCGCTAACATTGCCATTCTCCAAACACCAAGCTTATGCTATCTCAAATTCAGGGAATGGGCATTGGGCATGGGGCATGGGGCATGGGGCATGGGGCATGGGGCATTGGGCATGGGGCATGGGGCATGCGGGAGCCAGTGCGTTGGGGAGGCAGTGCGTTGGTAAGGCAACGCGGTCATGTTCGTTACCACGCGGCTATGCCTCAAGTCGGGAAACCCGCCCACGGCACTGGCTCCCCATGAGCGACTGCCGCAAGGGTTTCCCGGCACTCACGCACCTGCCGTCGGGGATGCCGACTTGAAGCATAGCCGCGTCATGGGGCATAGGGCATGGGGCATTGGGGCATAATCCCTTTGTGAAATACGTCTAGCTTCTTTTTATTCTCATTGCCCATTGCCCATTGCGATAAGGCCCATTGCCCATTGCCCCATGCCCCATTCCCCAATTTGATATAAAAATTAATAATTTCTGGAAATAATGTTTTCCACCTATTTATAATGGTATGTCTGGGTAAAATTAAACAGGATTTAGATTAAGGAAACACATGTCCCGATATAGAGGACCACGCCTCAGAGTTACTCGCCGCTTAGGTGACTTACCAGGATTAAGTCGTAAAAGCGCTAGACGCGCTTATCCCCCTGGTCAGCATGGTCAGAACCGCAAGAAGCGCTCTGAGTATGCCATCCGTCTAGAGGAAAAGCAAAAGCTCCGCTTCAACTACGGTCTGACCGAAAAGCAATTGCTACGTTATGTACGCAAAGCTAGACGTGTTACCGGTTCTACCGGACAAGTGCTGCTGCAATTGCTCGAAATGCGCTTGGATAACACCGTTTTTCGCATGGGTATGGCTCCCACCATTCCAGCGGCTCGTCAGTTGGTAAATCACGGTCACGTAACTGTTAACGGTCGTCCCGTGAATATTGCCAGCTATCAGTGCCGTCCCGGAGAAGAAATTGCGGTCAGAAACCGCGAAAATTCACGCAAGTTGGTAGAAGCTAATTTGCAATATCCCGGTTTAGCTAACCTTCCCAATCATCTAGAGTTTGATAAAAACAAGATGCAAGGCAAAGTTAACGGTGTGATTGAGCGTGAATGGGTAGCGCTACAAATTAATGAACTGCTCGTGGTTGAGTATTACTCACGTCAAGCTTAATGAGTTAGGAGTTAGGAATTAGGAGTTAGGAGTTAACATCTTTCAACTCATAACTCATAACTCATAACTCATAACTTGTTTCATCCGCCAATTTGCGACATGGTGCGAGAATAAACACCGATTGTTCCCGTGTCGCGTCCTTTAAAGTTGATTTCTGGCTTTATTGCCAATAAATGTTTAACCTGCTCCCGCAATTTGGCGGTGCTGATACCGGCGCGGAGAGCAGTTTTCAAATCAAGTTGCTCGCTTTCATTTAATAAACAAGGACGCAGCCAGCCATCTGCACTCAAGCGCATCCGGTTACAGCGATCGCAAAAACACTCTGACATCTGACTGATAAATCCCAGTGTCCCCTTCGCTCCCGGAATTTGAAATACATCAGCAGGTCCACTACCACAAACTTGCGATTCTGTCAAACCCCAACATTCGCGGATTTGTTGGCGCAACTGTTCTGAAGAAACCCAACCGCGATCGCCAAATAATTGCGAATTGCCAATCGGCATAAATTCAATAAATCTAACGTGCCACTGTTTGTCAATGCTCAAAGCGGCAAGATCCAACACTTCATGGTCATTAACGCCGGGAATTATCACTACATTCAGTTTGAGCGGGTTGAATCCGACATGGTATGCTTGTTGAATCCCTTCCCATACATTTTGCCAGCGCGATCGTCCGCGATTGCCGATAATTTGGTCAAATATATCTGGGTCGAGAGAATCTAAGCTAATATTAATGCGTCGCAGACCTGCATCGTAAAGGTTTTGCGCCATTGACGCGAGTAAAAAGCCGTTGGTTGTCATTGAGAGGTCTTGAGTTTGGGGGAAAGATGCGATCGCTTCCACCAAATCCACCACACGCGGACGTAACAGCGGTTCTCCCCCAGTCAAGCGAAACCGCGTAAAACCAACGGGGATAAACACCTCTTGAATTAGGGTGAGTAGTTCCGCATCAGTTAATAGCTGTTGCTTGAGGATATAGTCTAATTCTGCCCCTTCCGGCATACAGTATTGACAGCGAAAATTACAGCGATCGATTAAACTTATCCGGAGGTAATCTACCTGGTTCATAATTTTATAGATTTATCTTCTAGTCTTGATTCACAAGACACGATTTTTGTCAAGCTATAAATACCCGCTTGCGATATAAATTTTACTGACGTTCTTTTAAGCTAACGTGAATTTCACTCGATTGTGGATTTGACACAACACAATCCGCCATAGGTTATAAACCTATGGCTAACAGCGCTCATTTCTATAAATAGGACTAAATAAGCTGTTCCACATTTAACGCAGCATAAAGTGGGCAGGCAAGATGCCTACCCCACAAAAGTTTGAGAAAATTAAATAAAGCAAATTAAATGTGGTTTAGCTTACTAGCTTTCATAGGAATCCGGTTTGATTTTTGAAAATATACGTAGGGTGCGTTGCGCTACCGCTAACCCACCAAAGCCTTGACAATGGTGCGTTAGGATGAAATCCGTAACGCACCCTACATACTTAATTTTGTTCAAAAATCAAATAGTAGTCCTACATATGGATTTCAGTCCATTTTAATGGATTTGGGCTATTAACCCAAGTTGCTAGTTATAGATTAGGCGATCGCAAGGTGTCATTTAAGCAATAAAATCCCCTCCAGGAATAAAAATCGGAGGGGTGTATGCTAAATGAAATAATTGCGATCTATGCTATCACTGATGACTTGTTAAAGGCGATTGGACATGATGAAGATTGTCGTCGTCATATGAGTGATGCAGAAATTATTACAACAGCATTAGTTGCAGCATTATTCTTTAACGGCAATCACAGTAAAGCTTGCAACTATATGAAAGAGCATAAATTTATTCCAGAAATGTTAGAAAAATCACGATTTAATCGGCGATTACACAGTGTTTCGATGCTAATTAATGATTTATTTCATCAAATAGGAATGATACTCAAAGAAACACGTGATTGTACTGAATATCTTTTAGACTCATTTCCTGTAGCATTATGTGATAATATTCGGATTTTCAATGTCAAAATAATCAAGTCAGAGCAATATCGGGGTTATATTGCATCTAAAAAACGTTATTTTTATGGAGTGAGAGTCCAATTATTAACGACTAAAAGTGGTATCCCAGTTGAGTTCGTTTTTATGCCCGGTAGTGCTTCGGATGTACGTGCGCTATTCTGCTTTACCATTAAACCTACCACCAGGTAGCGAGGTATATAGTGATGAGCGCGTACACTGATTACACTGCCGAAGACGACCTCGAACAAAGTAGCCAAATAGTATTAAAAGTAATGCGTAAAAATAATTCCAAGCGTCAAGATCAACCCTGGAATCATTATGTTAAGCAGCATACAAGGCATTATATTGAAACAGTTTTTAGTAGCATTACTTGTGTATTCCCAAGATCAATTCATGCTTGTACTTTGGAAGGGTTTTTGCTGAAGCTAGAAGCATTTATTTTTGCATTTACACTTCAACAAGCTTTTAGGAAATGAGTTTGATTTAATACTTAATTTTTTCAAATACTGGACTTTCGCTCTTAGTCAAAGTAGTGATTGCGCTAGGCGCAATCACTACTTTGGAGTCTGCGATCGCCTGAAATAGTATATTTGTATTTGATAACCCGCAACTTGGGTTATTAGCCTAGGACTTACAGTCCTAGGCAATATTCTAAGCTAACTAATTTCTCGCACTCAACTTATCTAAAAAATCAATTTTCACTGCCACATTGAATAAATCCTGTTTGGTGCTTGAGTTTTTAACCTCACCCTCATTCAAAGCAATAACATAAGGTTCACCATCAACTATCGCGATAATTGGTCCACCAGAAGAACCCGCAGCAGTATCGCAATCATGTAAAAGAAAATTCGCTTCTTCTTTCAAAATGCTGCAATCAGGTTGAAAACTTGCCGTCCATCCAGCACCAGCAGTAAAATATTGTTTATATTTTGCACCGGGAAAATCGCCAGAATAGCCGACGAAAAAGTATTTTTTCTGATTGCGAACAAGAGTTGAAGAAGCAACAGATTTTACACCTAAATAGCCGTACTTGCGACCAAGAGGCTTATTAATTTTCATCACAGCCCAGTCATTTGCATCGAGTTTCGCACCATCTTTGAAATTTGTGCCATAGACAACATCCACCACTTCTGCCACATCCCGCGTATCTTGTACTTCACCATCAATCACATTTGGCAAATATTGAATTCTCTGGCTTAACTTACCATTTTCCGGGTCGATGACGCAGTGGGCATTGGTCAAAATAATATCTTCGGCAATTAACGCTCCCGTGCAATGATAACTATTAGCATCCGCTGTAGTACCTTGCACTCGTCCAATAGTTGACCAAGGATATTTTCTGCTCAACATCGGGATGCGGTTATCGAAACCAATGGTTCCCCGTGTCCCACCACCTTCATTAGGTTTTGCAGATTGACCAAGCCCAGATGGTAAAAAAGGTTTAACACTGCCTTGGATTTTTAACTTACCTGCATCTTTAAAGCTGGTAAACTTCGGTGGGGTAGTTTGTTGTGCTTGTGTTTGTGCTTGTGCTTGCACTGATGCCCAATAGCCCAAGGTTGCAACACCGAGAATTGCTGAAAAAAATAGTGCAAAAGGTTGTTTAGTCATGAAATTATTACTCCTTTGTTAGTTAACTCATTTAACTCGTTCCCACGCGGAGCGTAGGAACAAACCTCACCCCCAGCCCCTCTCCTTACTAAGGAGAGGGTATCCGGTAGGACGGGGTGAGGTTTACTCATCGCCACTCACCCTGTAAAGTGAAGGCAGACCAATAATAAGGATTTTGCCACTTCTGGTCTTGCCATAATTTCATTTGTGCAGCACGTAAAGCAACTGTAGGCGGCTTACGTTGGCTCAACATTTGTGTGTAAAATTCTTGCATTAAAGGTATCGTCCCATCGTCGTTAACTTGCCACAAAGACACAGCTACTCGTTCTGCCCCTGCATACATCAATCCTCTTGTCAAGCCTACTAAACCTTCCCCATTGACATTTTTACCCAAACCAGTGTCACAAGCACTTAGTACTACCAAATCGGCTGCAAAGTCAAGATTAAAAATGTCACCTAATCGCAGATAACCTCTATCAGCAGGTTTAGCTTGTTTGTCTAGAAACTGAGAAAGAACGATTCCTGATAGTTCTGGGTTATTGGGGTCTGCAAAGCCGTGGGTAGCAAAATGTAAAAAGCGATATTGTGAAAGTTGCTTATTTGTTACCCAGTTGTAGTTAGCATCAAAATCAAAAGCTTGGAGATTATCAGAAGGTACGAGTTGTAAAATTGCTTTTGCTTCAGTTTCTGTACCTTCAAGTCTTCGGAAGCCATTGCGATTAAGATTTCTCGCTGCTTTCTTCAGTTGAGACTGTTCTATTTCACTGCCAAGGTCAAGATTGGGAGCGATATTTGATAATTTGTCACTGGCTTGACAATCTTTTCCTGTAACTCGGCAATCATTTGCTTCAAACACCGGATCGGCAAGTACAGCTAAAGTTTTCGGTGCATGAATGCGTCCTTTTAAGTCTTGTCTTTGAGTAGCAATTGTTGTAACCGAAGGCAAATTGACTATTTCATGTTTGACTATCAAAGGTTGATAACTAACCTCTGTCTTTTTTGTAGAAACGTTCCGCTGTCCCGTCTCTACGTCATTTAATGCCGCAAAAGGAATTGTTTGCAAAGCACCATCAGCGACAATCACCAAACGCTTTTGTCCTAACTTGTCAGCCACAGGTGCAAGGATAATTTTACTAAGTTTACTTGCAGATAAAGCTGTTTGTTTGATATCCTGAGCTTTTTTCTCTGCCGATAATTTCTGACAGTCGGAAACTTGACATTTATTTAAAAGTCCTTTAAATTCAGTTGCCGCGTCTTCTATTTGCTTGCGTGCGGGAAGTTCGTAACTGTCGATAGAGTTGGGAGTTACAGCCCAAAGATAGCTACGTTCTTCACCCAAGGAATACTCTAATAACAAACTATCTTTATCGAGTTGTTGCTGAATTTGCGGTAACTTTAGGATGTCTTCTGGTTTGGGGTACTTAATTTTCCCGAATTTAGGGTTAGAAGTGCGGATTTGGGTTTCTAATTCTTTGCGTTGAGTGAGGAGGTCTGAGACTTCTTTTTGAAGCTTCTCAGCGTTGGCTTTGGCAATGGGGTCTTTAATTTTGCCACTATTAACTATATCAAAACGTCTTTTTTCCTTAGCATCAATTAATTCTTGTAAACGTTTTTCCTCTGCTAAGTGCTTAGGGTCAACACCTTTACGGATATTTGCTCTAGCTTCGGTTAAAAGTTCAATTAAACCACGAGCGCGGGAGCGTTCGCTGATGTGCAGTGCTTGGGCATTGTATCCTTTTGATGGGTCTTTTTTGTGCAGTTGCATCAATAAGTCGATGTAAAACTTGTAAACGTCCTGTTGAGAGGCAAAGTAGGATGTTCGCAAGTCTTGGCTATCAACTTTGGTGCGTAAATCTTCGATGATTTTGATCGCTGCTTGAATTTGGGTAAGTGCTTGTTGGAGGTTGCCTCTGTCGCGTTCTACAAAAGCGATATTATAAAGTGTAGTAGCTTGCCTCGCCTTATCGCCCACAAGCCGGCTCAAGGGTAGTGACTGATTGTAATAGTTGAGGGCTTGTTGCTTCTCGCCTAAATTTGAGTAGACTTTGCCAATATTGTTGAGAGTGCCCGCTTCCAGTGCTTTATCGCCTACTTGCCGCGATAAGGGTAGTGACTGATTGTAGTAGTTTAGGGCTTGCTGCTTCTCGCCTAAAGCATCGTAAACTCCGCCAATATTGTTGAAAGTGGCAGCTTCCCCCGCTTTATTGCCCACTTGCCGCGATAAGGGTAGTGACTGATTGTAATAGTTCAGGGCTTGTTGATTGTCGCCTAAATCGTCATAGACTAAGCCAATATTGCTGAGAGTAGCAGCTTCTTGTGCTTTATCGCCCACTTGCCGCGATAAGGGTAGTGACTGATTGTAGTAATTGAGGGCTTGTTGCTTCTCGCCTAAGCTATCGTAAACTGAGCCAATATTGTTGAGAGTGCGAGCTGACTGTGCTTTATCGCCCACTTGCGCCGATAAAGGTAATGACTGATTGTAGTAGTTGAGGGCTTGTTGCTTCTCGCCTAAATTTGAGTAGACTGAGCCAATATTGTCGAGAGTGGTAGCTTGCAGTGCTTTATCGCCCACTTCCCGCGATAAGCGTAGTGACTGATTGTAGTAGTTGAGGGCTTGTTGGTTCTTGCCTAAATCTGAGTGGACTTTGCCAATATTGCTGAGGGTGATAGCTGACAGTGGTTTATCGTCCTCTTGCCTGCTCAATGGCAGTGACTGATTGTAGTAGTTCAGGGCTTGTTGGTTTTCGCCCAAATCTGAGTAAACTTTGCCAATATTGTTGAGAGTGGTAGCTTCCCCCCTTTTATCGCGCACTTGCTGCCTTAAGGGTAATGACTGATTGTAATAGTTGAGGGCTTGTTGCTTGTCGCCTAAATCTGAGTAAACTTTGCCAATATTATTGAGAGTGGCAGCAACGCCAGCTTTATCACCCACTTGCCGCGATAAGGGTAGTGACTGATTGTAGTAATTGAGGGCTTGTTGCTTCTCGCCTAAATCTGAGTAGACTTTGCCAATATTGTTGAGAGTGGTAGCTTCCCGCACTTTCTCGCCTACTTGCCGCATCAAGGGTAATGCTTGTTTGAATTTTTCAATTGCCTGTCGCCGAGATTCTGCTGTGCCTTGCTTATACAGTTGTAATCCCTCATCAAAGAGGCGTTTCGCCGCAGCGCTAGTTGCTTGTTGTGAAGCAGTTTCCGATCGCTGTGCTATCTGCACACTCGTGCTGCCAGTCGTTGCCACCGATGATAAAAAGACGCCAGCGAGTAACAAAATTAAACTGTAGCGGGTAAAACTGGGTAGCAAGCACCAGAAAGTCCGCCGAGACTTTGCACTATTGTTCATCCTCAAGCCTCAACAAGTTATTAGTTACAGCAAGAATCCCGCCGGCACGAATCCTGCTATGAGTAAATGATTTAATTTACTTCAGAGAATTTACTGAAGTTTCATTGTTATCTTACGGGTATTGCGGGGAAAAATCTACTTGTGTTTCAGTTTTTGTAACAGTTTGCCCTCAATGAGAAAAAACTTAGGACTTACGCACTCCTTCACGGAATAACGAACCGCGAAGGCACGAAGGACACGAAGGAATAAGAGTTGCAGAGAGTTTTTGCGTAAGTCCTGAAAACTGTAGGTCGTTGGGGCATTTGGTTGAGAACAATAGACGTACCTTGAAAATAGGGGCTAGGTCGTGTTTTTAAACCCCAAAAGCCCTTAGGCTAGAAGCCTAGGGCTATACGAAAAAAGCCTGCCGACCCAGGCTAAAAACTCTGCTTTGTCTTATACCAATTTAAATAATGTTTGCGACACATAATTTATTCGTAGGGGCACGGCAGTGCCGTGCCCCTACCCATCTGTCGCATTCTTTTTTCAAATTGGTATTAGTACAGCATGAGCGTAAAAGCGTAGCGTTTTTAAATGCAGGGGGATGTTTTGGCTTAAGGTTGAAGTGTTTTGGCTTAATGTTGAAGCGTTTTGGCTTAATGTTGAAGCGTTTTGGCTTAAGGTTAAAGTGTTTTGGCTTAAGGTTGAAGTGTTTTGGCTTAAGGTTGAAGTGTTTTGGCTTAAGGTTGAAGCGTTTTGGCTTAAGGTTGAAGCGTTTTGGCTTAAGGTTGAAGCGTTTTGGCTTAAGGTTGAAGTGTATTTGAAAAAACACTCCTTAATTAGGCGAATAAGTGCAAAAAGTTTAATGTACAAGATTACAATGTTCACATACTAATAGTTTGTCAAACTCATTTGGACGGTTAGAGAAACGCGATAAATCGCCGTCTCTACATAAAAATTATCCGTCAATTAGTCCTTGACGCACTACTAAATTATCTGGTGGCTATTGTTATACCATTCCACTTTAATAATGATATCAATATGTGGGTAGGGGCACGGCAGTGCCGTGCCCCTACGAGAAATCTATCTGTATCAAAGTTTTCGTGAATTGGTATTAGGTATTATGTGAGTAAAAGAATAAATGACCAGATTTCCCTACGACCAGTTTGCTAAAGATTATCTTCAAGAGTTATTGTTGCCATTAGGAAAAGTAGAAACAAGCCGCCAGGTTGCGGCAGAAGTGCGGGAAATTGATGTTTATTTTGCACCCTCACCTCAACCTTCAAGCAACACGACACCGCTAGGATTATTAGAGCGATTTGCTGCTACAGCAGCACTGTTTGAACCGTTTAGAAATGCGGCAACCAAAAGTGAAATTCGCGGTTGTCTACACAAATTATTTGATGTTTTTGCTGATTTGGAACGTCAGGCTAAACGTAATAATACTCGCGTTTATGAAATAGAATTACCGCGTTTGTGGATTTTATCCCCTACCGCTTCTGTGTCGCTTTTAGATGGATTTGGAGCTAGACTTGATGAAGATAACTGGGGTGCTGGAGTCTATTTTTTAGCAGACTTTTTCAAAACAGCTATTGTTGCAATTCACCAGCTACCGCGTACCGAAGAAACTCTCTGGTTGAGAATTCTAGGTAAAGGGAGAGTTCAGCAACAGGCAATAGATGAACTAGAGGCACTTCCAGAAAATAATCCTTTACGTTCCAAAGCTATAGATTTGTTAGTTAATTTGAAAACTACCTTAGAAATCGGTCAAAATGTAGATCAAGAGGATAGGAATTTAATTATGCGCTTATCACCGATTTATGAGCAACGGCTAGCAGAGGCTAGACAAGAAGGTATCCAGCAGGGTATCCAGATTTATGAGCAACGGTTAGCAGAGGCAAGACAGCAAGGTATTCAGACGGAACGTCGTATGATAATAGAAAACTTGCTGCGCGTCCGCTTTGGGACATTGGATGAGGAGTTAGTAGCAATTATAGAGCCAATGCTTGTATTACCACCAGAAGAGTTTACTCGTTTGTTGGTGCAATCATCTCGTGAGGAGTTGTTGGCAAGATTTCGTCATTGAGATTGTGTGAAGCAATAAGAGCGATCGCCTATACAATAACGTAATAACTACAAACTAACCTTTGATATGCTTTAAACTATTAAAATCATCAGCAGTTATTTGATAAGCCGCACCAAAACCAATCACAAAGCGCCCTTCATGAGGTGTAAGCTTAAAAATGCGGAAGTCAGCCAAGCCACGAAAAACTTGAATCATGTCTCCAAAACGTTCTTCAAAGCGATCGGCAATTTGATTCCACTCTGAAGTTTCTCTTTCGATTAAACTTGCAGAACAATCAAAAGTTAGACGACGACGGGCAAAAATTTGCTCTGTTTTCGATTCATCGTCAATAAACAGAATGCAAGCTTGAGAATTAGCATACAAGTTACGAGTGTGAGGTGAAAGACCGCTAACAAATATATAAACGTTTTTTGCCTCATCCATCACAAAAGGTGCATAACTAGCGTTAGGTTGATTTTCTTCGCTAACGGTGCTGAGGATTAGACTTTGAAATTCATCTATAAAATTTTGATACGCAGCTTGTGCTTCTTCAATTTTGCTCATGGTTTGATATATAGTTTGTAGCACTGTAGGGTGCGTTACGCTAACGCACCCTACAGTATGATATAGAAAACTATTCCCAGGTGGAAATAGACCGCAGTACGTCGGGAATTTCTCCTTGAGATAAAGGAAATTCGAGGGTGGTTTCTTTTAAGCCTAAATAACCTGATTCGGTAAAGGATAAAAGCATTCGCGATAGCGCTATCCAAACTTCTGATTCATATTCCCAATCACGATAACGTGTAGCACGACCGGCAATTGAACGCAATGCCCAAAAGTATGAATTCCTGACCACGGAACCACCTTTTTTAAATTCTGGTAAGTCCTCGTGGTGCAAGAAAAGTACGCTGTTTTCAATTCTAGCTCTCATAGAGTTGCTTAATTAAAAACTTGACGATACACCAATTCTAAAAGCGCGTCCGGGGTGATAAATACGATTAGCTTTTTCATACTGAACATCAGCCAAGTTTTCGACAAAAACATTTAGCCCGAAGGTTCTCGTTATAGGAATCCTAGCACCAAGATCCAAGTTCAACCAAGAGGGTGAGAAATCTGTGGTAGACTGACCAGGTAACGTATAAAAGGCTCTTCGCGAACCACTGTTGTAACTAGCAATCAGATTAAGCTGCCAACCGTTGGATTGATAACCAATACCCATTTGTGCTACTGAGTAGGGAACGAAGCCTAATTGCAATCCTTTATCTAAACCTGATTCGATGCGAGCATCAGTATAAGTATAGTTGATAAAAGTTGACCATTCACGCGCAATTCGCAATCGTAAAGCAGCTTCTAAACCGTTTGTATTTACCAATCCAATATTAGTCCACTGACCTGCTAAATTTACTCCCAAACGGTTATCTAAACTACTGCCAAAGTAAGTAAATTGCCCGGTTAAATTATTAGATAATTTGACATCAAGTCCTGCTGTCCAAGAGGAACCAGTCTCTGGTTTGAGGTCGGGGTTGGGCAACCAGCCATGAACGGTATCATAAACATACAATTGGTCTATACCTGGGTTGCGCTGCACTGAAGCCCAACTTCCACGTACTGCAATATTGTCGCTAGGTGCATATTTTAACCCAACGCTAGGGTTAAGGTAACTACCAAATTCACTATTAAAGTTTTGTCTCAATCCCAAATCTGCTTGGAAATTCTTTGTCAGATTCCAAGTATTTAAAGCGAATATTGCTGTCTGAAATCTATCTCTAGTTTCACTACCATTAAAATTAATTCGAGTAGCAACATTGCTAAGTACATCACCATCAAGGTTGTTATTTTTTAAATCTAATCCCCAACGCAGAAAATTACTCTGATTGAATTGCCACTGATGTTCTACTCTCGCAGTTAAAGCTTGGGAATCTAATGTACCTCGACGATAAAAACTAGTGCCACTTGGACCATAAGTGTTGAAGTAATCTTGGTTGTAGCCAATGGTAGCGTTGAGGACAGAATCTTTACCATTACCAAGCTGACTTCTCCAAGATAAACCAGTACTGAATACATCGTGGTCAAGTCTATCTCTTTGGAGAGGAAAACCAAAATAAGTTAAACCTCGGCGACTGCTAATTATATTAGTATCAAAACTGATAGTATTTTTGGGATTTACATCTAAGGTAATATTACCAAAGTAGTTGCTAGTGGCGGTATCTCCATTAAAAAACCGTCCATTGGCATCACGATTTACAGCACCTACAGGTACTTTGTAATTATTTTCTGCGTCGTACTTTTCGTAGCCTATATTAAATTTGACGGAACCAAGAGCGCCACCATAGCTAGTACGGTAGTTAGATTCATCAAAAGAACCATATTGCACTAAACCACTGAATCTAGGCGGACCTTCACCTTGTTTGGTAATAATATTAACTACTCCGCCAACGGCTTCTGAACCGTATAATGTGGAAGCTGTGCCACTAGATAATTCTACCCGCTCAATCGATTCTACGGGAATGCTATTCAGGTCAGTATTGCCATGATAAGTGTTAATATTGCTGTTAATCGGTCTGCCATTTAGCAAAAATACAGACTGATTAATTGACTGTCCTCGGTAGAAGGTTCCGGTGTGAATATCTGCACCAAAACCGACATCGTTAATAGTAAATCCGGGTAAACCTCTTAATACTTCTGCGGCACTATTAGCACCTTGTTTTTGAATTTCTTCTTTATCTATTACATAAACTGGGGTAGATTGAGGTTGAGTATCTTGTTCGCCAGTTACTTCTAGGTTAATATCTGCGTCATCGGTGGTTTCTGGTTCTGGTTGAGTTGTTGGTGGTGACTGGGTAATTTTATCTAATTTATCTGGTTGAGTTAATAATTGAGCATCTTTTGATGGTAGTTTGATTTCGCTTAAATTAGGAATGTCTGATATTACCTGAGACGATTTATCCGCAGCTACGGCAGGAAATGCGATCGCTAAACTTGTTACACCAACTGAAAGCAAAAGAAGATATCTTCTCACCCTGTTTCCTCACACTAAGTAAAAACACCAATTAGGTGTTATTTTTGCTGTTAGCGGAAAACGCTGTCAAAAGACAGGCTGTCATACTTCAGGGGATATAGCGGTTTTCAGTTGGATGCAATACACAACGATACGCAGTAGGGACAATTCATGAATTGTCCCTACGATCAGAATGTATTTGACGCAAGTGAGAACCGCTATATTTTATGAGAAACGAACCGCAGAGAACGCAGAGTCAGCAGAGGAGGAGAAGGTAGAGAGTCTGACAATCGATTTAGAATTGCTACATTTAAATTTAATTTAAGAAATTGGCTCAAATACCATTGTGGGAATCAATACATCGGCTTCGGCTTGGGCTATTCCTAAAAAACGCTTGTCTTCATGGTAAACTCGCACTGTGCCGGTAATATGCATGAAAGCAACACGCTGTCCTTGACACCATTTTTGAGCAGATGTTGCTGATAAGGTGATAGATGGTAGATGCTGTAAGGCTGCATCGGGGGGAGTTGGTTGAAAAATTCCTGCTTCTAAGTCGGTAAAGGTGAGACTGTCTGCTAGGTGAAAACCGCTGCTTTCAGTGCGTGTTAAAGCAGCGAGAGTACCGCCAGTTTGTAAAATGATACCTAAATCGCGAGCGATCGCTCTTATATATGTACCAGATCCGCAGGCGATCGCTACATCCAATTCCGGAAAATCTCCTGATCGCCAATCCAATATTTCAATCTGAAAAATCTCAACTGTTCGCGCCGGCGCTTCTATGACTTCACCTTTACGTGCCAAATCATACAAGCGTTTTCCCTCAACTTGAATTGCACTGTAACTTGGGGGAATTTGCTGAATTTTTCCCTCAAATTGTTTAAGTGCAGTTTCCACATCTGCTAAACTGACTGCACAGATTTGAGAAGCGATAATTTCACCTTGCAAATCATCGGTTGTAGTCTGCACACCTAAGCGAATTGTCGCTTTGTAAGCTTTGTTTCCTGGTAGATATTGCAATAATCTTGTGGCTTTACCAAGTGCGATTGGTAACACCCCGGTAGCGGCTGGATCTAATGTGCCTGCGTGTCCCACGCGCTTGAGACGCAAGAGTTTGCGCGTCTTGGCTACGCAGTCGTGAGATGTCCAGTCAAATGGTTTGTTGAGATTTAGAAAGCCTTGCACGGATTTTGGAATTGGTTAGTTGTTGTAGGGGCGGGATTTCCCCGCCCTTACACGTTGATAATTTGAGGTTCAGGGTTGCGTGTCCCAACAATCGCCAAGGATTAAAATCCTTGGCTAATAGCAAAAGTCCTCGCGCATAGGACTAAAAACTTACTTTATAATTTCAGTCCATTTTAATGGACTTTGGCTATGAGCCAGGAATTTAAATTCCTGGCGGGTCAGAAGGCTAATTGATAATGCTGAAATACGTAAGTCTAAGGGCGGGGGAACCCCGCCCCTACATTAATTTACGGCTTAACTTCTTTCACCTCACCATTTAGCGATCGCGCTAATTCGGTTTTCGTTAAGGACTGCACAAGACTTAAACCTACAGGTTGACTAGAAATGGTTTTGACGTAAGCTGCGTTGAGGTAAGGTATGTATTTTGAGGTTCCCGCTACGTAAGTTTCAAAAAAAGGTAAACTCATACGTAATAAGTACTGACGCGCTTGTGCTGGATTGTTGCCAACTATCTCTGAAGGTAATCCTACTTGTTCAGTGGTGTTCTTGCTTTCGCCAATTGTTGAAAAGTGGGTTCCACCTTCAAGCACAACTAGGTACTTTTGGGTATTGGCAATCCAGGAAAAGGGGAGAATTTGTTCGTATAAAGCTGGGGCAATGGTATCATCACTGCTGCTAACAATCATTACGGGAGTTTGAATTTCTTTTAAGCCAGCTTCTCCGAAGACGCTGCTAGTAATTGGATTAAGGGCGATCGCTGCTTTAACTCTCTCATCCCGCAAGTTATACTGATTGTTTGGCAATTGCAAAGCGCGACACTGAAGCAATAAAGACAGATTCCAAGTATCTTTTAACGCTTGTTTGCTACAGTCTTTTCTTAATTCCTGAAAGTTAATTTTAGCACCAGCCAAGGCTAAAGCTGTGTAGCCACCAAACGATTGACCAATTACACCAACTTGTTGCAAATTTAGCCGTCCTTTAAATCGAGAATCGGATTTATTCCGCATTTCCAATTCATCGAGTATATGTTTGACATCTAAAGGACGATCAACAAATTCTTGCGGATTTACAACTTCACTAGCGCGTCCATTCAAAAGGGATTGCAGTTGTTTCGCATCGCTACCCGGATGATTGGGAACGACAACAGCAAACCCGTAGGATGCTAAGTGATTCGCTAAATATTCAAAGTTGCCGCTGTCTGAACCGACACCATGAGAAATGACTATTACTGCTGCGGGTGTGGAAATATTGGGAAGGTAAACATCTGTCAGTAAAAGCCGATTGCGTGCTAAGTCAAAAATCTTTAGTGTCTCTTTATCTTTGAGTGCAAACTTTCCTTTGCGACGTAAATCTGGCAATTGCGAGAGATTTAGCCACGGTTGAACGATCGCTGCTTCTGTATTAGACTTTTGGGAAACTGCGGCGATCGCTCGATTAGTTTCACTAACGAGTTTTTCCAGTTCTCCTGCTATCCCCAGGCTACGCGCTAAATCAATGTGAATGCTGCGACTGGGATACTTTTTTAACAAATTTAATAACGTTAAGCCTTCTGGTTCCGCAGAAGCTAAAATCAGCGCTGAACGTAAAGCATGAAATCCGGGTTTGGGTTGACGAGATTCGGTTTTAATCACTTCTCCCAAACGTCCGAGAAGAAATTCTCCTTGGGGTGTGTAGAGAAATTGCGAAACCGCTACCGAGTTAACTTTGATTGGTGTGACTAAAGCACGGCGTAACTCCTGAAGCTGTTGTGGTTGCACATATTGCTGATAAACTGCCAAGTCGTCGTCAATCACATTCTTTTTCGCGTAATTTTCCAAAGCATTGATGGAAATAGAACGCTCTAAAGCCGAGTAAGATGCATAAATTCGCTCTGCTGCCCGTGCTGAATTACTCATCCCAAGTGTAGGCAGCAGCGTTGAGAGAACCAGCCATAGAAAATTTTTTCTCAGGGTGCTGGTCCAAATACCAAACAAGCTGTTCATCGATCAACGATGTTGTAGGTTATTTTGTGAGCGTGAGGCGTTAGCTTTGGTAGTTACGGACACCCTGATTGTTTGAAATTCGATTCGCCTCAGAAGTATTGATTTTTGTTTTTTTCTCTAATTAAGAAATTCAAAATAAAATTTCTTCAGAGTTATTAACATAGGTCAAATTACCTAGCTACCCAGATATGAATTAACAATTCTTAGGTAGCTATGACATCATAACAAATAATAAATTCACCCGCTTCAGTATGACAAATGCAACAATAAAAAAGCGATTACTTGAAAAAAAAATACCGTAAATTTACCTATACAAAAACTGAGATTAATTGGATTTTCCCAAAGCGATCGCTACACAACCACATACAACCAAAACCGCGCCGAGTATGCCTGTCAAAGTCAAGCGTTCTGGCGCAATCAGATTACGTGCCATCACTGATACAACTTCAACTGATATTAAAGTCACAATCGGAGCGGTAGCCAATACTGCACTTACCCGCGATGCTTCCCAATGCTCTAATGCTTCTGCAAAAGCACCGTAAGCAATTAAAGTATTTAAAGCACAAAAAAACAACATTCCGCCATGCAAAAAATCGAGTGTAAAAATTGTATTTGGATGAGCAAAGGGAGTGAATAATAAAGCACATCCTCCATAAATAATCAGCATAATGCTGGCAGAAGATAAAGATTGTAATAACTGTTTTTGTGCTAAAGCATAAATCGCCCATACGATCGCTGCCAACACAGTTAAACTAGTACCTAAAAGATACTCATCACGCGCTGTAATTAAATTATTTAGTTGTTCGTGAAAGAACAACAAAAAACCAACAATCAGCACACTCACACCCAGCCACTGACCCAATGTATAACGTTCGTGAAAAAGAACTAAACCACCGAAACCTAATAACACCGGCGCTAGTTGAATGATAACTTCTGCGTTAGCGGGTGATGTTAACGCTAAACCTTGCAAAAAAAGAACGTAATTGCTAGCCAAAAAGATAATAGCGATCGCTAACAGTTTCCCAGAAGCAGAACGCAGTTGTGTTAGCGTTGGTAACTTTCCCTGCACCCCCAAATAAACGGCAAGCAATGCAAACGAAACGATAAAGCGAAACCAAGTAACAGTGTAAACATCGAGTGTTTGCAATGTTACCGCCAAAGTAATAGGTAGAATTCCCCATAAAAAAACGGTCAAAAGCGATAGCAAAAGTCCTAAACGCCAGCGACCGGAACTTTGATGCATAATTTTGTTAGTTGATGGTTGTTAGTAGAGACGCGATGTTCCTCGCGTTTCTACTTAGTTGGTATATGGTTGGTAGTTGTTGGTTGATGGTTGTTAGTTGGTGGTTGTTGGTTAGAAACTTAAATTGTAGGGTGCGTTATGCTTTTAGCTAACGCACCAAGTGCAGCCTTGGTGCGTTGCGCTGCGCGACAACGCACCCTACAGTTAAGAAACTATCGACTATCAACTATCAACTATCGACTAACCACTAACCACTAACCACTATCCACTAACCACTAACTTTTAGAAGAAATCTATCATCCAAGGGGAGGAACCTGCAAAGATTTGTGTAGCTGTATCTAGAGATGTTTCTGTAGCTTGAAGTTTTCCGGATATTTGCAATTGCTGCGGTGTAAATAAACCTGCGTAGAGCGGTGCTAATCCTTTAATGTCTAACTTTAACTCACCTTTTCCACCTTTTGTAACTTCGCCGCGTCCGTTGGCAACAGATAAGATAAATTTACCATTGTTTTCCGCTATTAAGTCATCTTCAACTTCTAGATGTAGTTCAGTTTGAATTTTCGTTGGATAACCCCGCTTTTCTAAGGCTTTGACTACATCTATGACGCGCAGCATCCAACGGCTGATATGCTTTATCTTGGCAGTTTGTTCTGGTAGCAGCAAACTTAGAGAGTCAACTGGGGAACTTCTCCAGCGTATCTTGTCAACTTGCGATCGATGATTGGCAAGAAATGACCAAAAAGTTTGTGCAGCAGCAGTTGTCAAAACTACCCAATCCCGAATTCGCAGAATAGTACCATCGTTGTCTCGGTGTTGGCTGAAGATAATATAACCTTGAGGTTGGTTTGCTTCCCCGAAAATATAAGCGTAGAGTGCTTGTTTTTCAAGTGGTTGGTTAACATCTTGCCACATGAACTGATTGCGGTCTAAATATCCATTGTTCAGTCTTGCTTGCTTGTGGTATAAGTGATGAAATACTTCAAGATCGATCGGAACTACAGGTTTGACAGGTAACAATTGCTTTTGAACCTGGATACTCTCAGTGGAAATTTCCCAAACGCAAGCACTACCAGCTTGCTCATACCCTGCTTTGCGATACAAGCGTTGAATAGCTGGATAGAGTACGGAGATGGGTACACCATTGGCATAAAGTTCTTTGACGGTGTGCTGCATTAAAGCGATCGCACCTCCTGTCCCACGATATTCACAAGCAATGCCAACTGAGGCAATTCCCGTCATCGGTACGCTGACACCACCCCACCACTGAGACATCGAAATCAGCGCAAGTCCTCCAACAACTTGCTCATTTTCATGGATGACGCGGAGATTTTCTACACCAACACGATTGAAGTAACTTTCGCTATCCTCAGTTGAACTGATAAAACACTGGTCAAGAATATTACCTAGCCGTTGAACATCTTCCGGATTGACATTCTTGCCGTATTCAAATTGAGGCATCATGATATTTGCCGCCTAGTAATATGCAACTACAAGCATACTACAGCAAGTGGTATTGCGATCGCCAACGGCGATCGCATAACTAAGCGTGGGAACTAGTCTACGTAATCCTTGAGAAATTCCGATTTTTTATTATCATTTGAGGTGATTGGACGTTGACCATCGATGTCAATCGTCTCAGCAACCTGAAAAGTACTTTTAGCGATCGGACGTTCACCATCGATATCGAAAGTATCCCCAACCACTAGATCGCTTGGGTCAATAGGACGCTTGCCGTCTACGTCTAGGGTATCATGATCTTCAAAATCACTTTTACCAATTGGACGCTGACCATCTATTTCATAACTCTCACAAGAGCGAAAATTACTTTTAGCGATCGGACGCTGACCATCAATGTCATAAGTATCTTCAACCTCAATATTACTTGGGTCAATTGGACGATGACCATCGACATCAAGTGTTTTAGGAGTTTCTTTCGCTTCGCGATTAGATAACTCAATATCTGTTGTATTCTCAGTTGAATTATCTTTCTTTTTATTATTCATACTTTGGCTTATTCCTAATTGTGGTTGTTCACTTATTAATAGCATCACCCAAGAGTTTTTTAATCCATAATTAGACAGCTTCTGGGCTATGCTAAAAGATTTTCTCAAGTAAAAAAAGAAAAATTTCCTTTTATCTTTTACAGTACATTAACTTTCCACCAACTCAGCTTCAGTCGTTTAGCGTTTTTATACTAACAAATAATAAGTTATTTTACATAATATTTATATTTTTCAATTTTTTCGGCTACAAACAATTTATTAGGACTTACGCACTTGACTTTGAGACAGTTACGTGTATCAACGGCACGCTCACTCAGTCTTCTTGGTTGAACTGACCAGAATACCGACAATTTTTTCCACATAATCCCAAAACTGCATAAATTAATTTTCCTTCCACCCATTAAAAATATAGAAGGAAAGCTCATTTATGCTTAACTTCTGTTGGGCAAATTAAGTAAGGCTTTACGCACACAATCAATGCGTAAGTTTTATTGTGTATTCACAACATCGGAAGAGGAGTTGCCATCATAGTGATACTACTTAATATAACTTTAGTATTACTTTTTATAAGTATACTCTACTTACTGCTAGCCTCAGGTAAGAAATTTAAGTTTTTCAACCTTACCCAACTGGTATCAAAGAATTCAAAAGCTATAACAATTGCGGTAATAGTTATCGCAGCGGTTATAAGTGGACATACTGTGTCCGCGCAGATTGCACCTCCGACTTCGCTTAAGGACGTGCAAGTTCCAAAGCCTAACAATCTCGCAGTCTTTGTTAAAAACGAAGCAGCTGCGATCAAGCTAGGAAAATCCCTTTTCTGGGATATACAGGTCGGTAGCGACGGTTTACTGTCCTGCGCCAGTTGTCACTTTCATGCTGGAGCGGACAACAGATCCAAAAATCAGATAAATCCTGGGCTTTTGGTTACCCCGAACCCGGATACAACTTTTCAAGTTGGCGGGGCACCGAACTACGAGCTAAAGCCGGAAGATTATCCATTTCACAAGCTGTCAGACCCGAATAACGCCGGCAGTACCGTTTTGTCTGACGCTAACGATGTTACCTCCTCCCAAGGAGCTTTCAATGCAGAGTTCGTTGATGTCGTTCCCGGTCAGGCAGAGGACACAGTAAACTTCAAGCCCGATCCGGTCTTTAACGTGGGAGGCACAAATGTGCGCCGAGTCGAGCCGCGCAACACTCCAACTGTGATTAACGCGGTGTTCAACTTCCGCAACTTTTGGGATGGAAGAGCGCAGGACATCTTCAACGGTGTCAGTCCCTTCGGCTTAAGAGATCCCAATGCCCTTGTTGGAAGAGCAGACAACCCAAGTAAGCTAGAGCTGGTCAACATCGCCCAAGATCCAAATCTTAGGCTTAACAATTCGTCTTTAGCTTCTCAAGCGGTCGGTCCGCCAATCAGTTCCTTTGAGGAGTCGGCTGACGGTCGAACCTTTGCGGAAATTGGCGATAAGTTCGGAGATATCGACAAAAAATCCAGGAGCGCTTCTAAAGGCAAAAAGCTGCCGAGAAAACTGGCTAAGAAGCTAGTTCCGCTTCGTCCTTTAGGCAAGCAGTTAGTACACCCACAAGACAGCGTTTTAGGTGCCGAAAGCAGAGGGTCTAAACCCGGTCTAAAAACGGCTACCTACGAAAAGTTGATTGAGGATGCTTTCAAATCAGAGTGGTGGAAGTCTAACCGGATGATCCAAATTGATGCCAATGGTCAACGAACTATTGTCAAAAAGCCGGATAAATCCTTGGCTACCAATGAGTACACGCTGATGGAGTACAACTTCCCGCTGTTCTTCGGACTGTCGATTCAGATGTATGAGGCTACACTCATCTCTGACAATACACCGTTTGACCAGTTCCAGGAAGGGAATACTGGCGCCTTGACTCCTCAACAGCAGAATGGTCTCAAGTTGTTTAGCGATGTCACAAGAGCTGGATGCATTTTTTGCCATAGTGGGGCAGAATTCACCAGCGCTTCGGTTAGCAACGTTAGCAAACAACGAATTACCAGCTTTAACTTAGGGAACACAACAGCCTTTGTAGACACGGGCTTCTTTGGAATTGGGGTCAGACCAATTCAAGACGACCTTGCTGTCGGTGATAATGACCCGTATGGCAACCCACTTTCGGAAGCGCGAGTAGCTCAACAAGGTAAATTCCAGCAGCTTCTGGGCGAAGACCCGAATGTCACAGTCCCTGCAAATGCCACAGTAATTGCAGATGCAAACTTCAAGACGCCCGGACTCCGCAACGTGGAACTCACCGCCCCTTACTTCCACAATGGTGGACAGTTAACTCTAAAGCAAGTGGTAGAATTCTACAATCGTGGCGGAGACTTTCGTCAAGGAAACGCCCTTGTCCCAATTTCACCACCGTTAACCGAAGCGGAAAAAGATGATTTGGTAGCTTTCCTGAAATCACTCACGGATGAGCGAGTCCGCTATGATAAAGCACCCTTCGACCATCCGCAACTGTTCGTCCCCAACGGACATCCGGGTAACACATCATCTGTTACCAACGACGGCACCGGAAAAGCCACAGATAATCTGTTGGAAATTCCTGCTGTTGGTCGTAACGGTGGCACCCCGACCCCAAATTTCTTAGAGTAGCGCTAACTAAATAACGCACGAACTATAGAAACCCGGTTTCTTTGAGAAACCGGGTTTCTTATTACGATTCATTACTCACCCACCAATTCCAACAATTGAGTTTCACTTAACTGCGTAATTCCCAAACTTTGCGCTTTCTCCAACTTAGAACCCGCATCTTCCCCCACAACTAAATAATCTGTTTTCTTACTCACAGATTCCGTCACTTTACCACCATTTTTCTGAATCAAAGCTTTCGCTTCATCGCGTTTCAAAGTTGGTAAAGTACCCGTGATTACAAAAGTTTTACCGGCAAACTTTTGATTTTTATCTGCAACCTCGCTTACTTCCCCAACAAATTGTAACCCGGCAGCTTGCAACCGTTCAATTAAAGTTTGATTTGCAGCAATGTGGAACCACTGATAAACAGATTGAGCAATTTCTGCACCAATACCGTAAACAGTTTCAATATCTGCTTGGTCAGAGTTAGCTAATTTTTCTACGGTGGGAAACTTCTCAGTTAATAATTGGGCATTGACGCTGCCAACGTGACGAATGCCTAAACCATATAATACTCGCGACCAAGGTTGATTTTTACTAAATGCGATCGCACTCACCAATTTTTCTGCTGACTTTTTCCCCATCCGCTCTAATGCACAAAACTTGTCTTCTGTCAAGTCATATAAATCAGCAACCGAATGCACCACACCTTTATCAACAAGTTGATGCACCAGTTTTTCCCCCATACCGCGAATATCCAGCGCATCGCGACTTACCCAATGTTCTATCGCACCCTTGAGGATAGCTGCACAAGAAGCATTCACACAACGAGTTACCGCTTCACCTGTTTCTCGCACTACCGGTTGGTTGCATACTGGACAATGGGTAGGCATAATAAACGGTTTAGTGTCGTCGGGACGAAGTTCTTTGAGTACCCTCAACACTTCCGGGATAATTTCTCCAGCTTTGCGGACGATGACAGTATCGCCGATGCGAATGTCTAATTGGGCAATGCGATCGCTATTATGTAAAGTAGCGCGTGATACAGTCGTTCCGGCAAGTTGCACCGGGCGCATTTCTGCCAAAGGCGTTAACGCGCCAGTTCTGCCGACATTCACCGCAATATTTTCTACGCGGGTAGGTGCTTCTTCGGCTGCGTATTTCAGTGCTACAGCCCAGCGGGGAAACTTTTGCGTAAATCCCAACTGTTCTTGCAGCTTAAAAGAATTCAGCTTTACCACCACCCCATCAGTCATGTAAGCTAAATTCAGCCGTTCTGTATCCCAATGTTGATAATATTCAGCAACTTCGGCAGAAGTTCCACACAAACGCTTGTTTGGGTTGACGCGAAAACCCATTTTTTGCAATAATTCCAAAGCTTCCCATTGAGTATTAGCAATACTTGCGTCATCCAACCCTGGAATGTGCAGCGTGTAAGCAAAAAAATCTAACTGCCGTTGCGCGACAATGCGAGAGTCTAATTGCCGCAGTGTACCAGCGGTAGCGTTGCGAGGATTGGCAAATAATTGTTCACCCGCTGCACTTCTTTGTGAGTTAATTTGCTTAAATACCTCCAAAGGTAAAAACGTCTCACCGCGAACTTCCACCCGTTCAACGTTTTCTAACCCGGACATATTCAACCGCAAGGGAATTGAGCGAATTGTTCGCACATTTTGGGTAATATCTTCACCAGTTACACCATCACCTCTAGTCGCTCCTCTGACTAAAACGCCATTTTCGTAAGTTAGAGCTAAAGCATTTCCATCAATTTTCAGTTCGCAGACATATTCTACCGCATCTATGTTCGGTGCTTGACGTCGCCAACGCCGATCCCAAGCTTGCAATTCATCAACATTAAAGGCATTCTCCAAACTGTAGAGGGGAATGTTGTGCCGCACCGAGGTAAACTGTGTAGCTGGCTTTTCACCCACGCGCTGAGTCGGACTATCTGGGGTGACAACTTCTGGGTGTTCAGTTTCCAGTTGTTGCAATTCTCGATATAGGCGATCGTAAACTGTATCCTCCATTATGGGAGAATCGAGGACGTAATAGGCATAGCTAGCTTGTTGTAGTAATTGCCGCAGTTCTTGAACTCGCTGTTTAACCTTCAACGTCAATGATTCCACGGAGTCGCTCTCCACTTAAAAAATCCAAATTTTCATATTCGTTTTACTTTTAGCATTTTGCACAGCCTCTGACATCAGCATTTAGGATAGCCTCGTAAATTCGTAGTGAGCGGTTTACCGCTCAGATCAAAGATTTTAAGGGCTAAAGCCCTTACTACATTTTAACTTCTAACTCTTTAACGGAATTTGAATCACAAATTCTGTACCATTCCCCACAGATGAAATACATTGTAACGTTCCGCCGTGCTTCTCGGTGATAATTTGGTTGCTAATAGAAAGTCCTAATCCACTACCTTTACCTTCTGGTTTAGTTGTGAAGAAAGGTTGAAATATCTGGCTTTGCACTGACTCTGATATCCCCATTCCGTTGTCGGAAATTTGAATTGTTACTTGCTCTTTGTCTATGGTGGTGCGAATGCGAATTAGTCCGAATCTGCGAGAAGCCGTAGAAAATGCGTCTATGTCTTTTATTGGTTCCTCAATCGCATCAATCGCATTTGAGATTAAATTCATAAACACTTGATTGAGTTGTACGGGGTAGCATTTAATTTTAGGTAAATTGCCATATTCTTTAATTACATTAATAGTGGGACGTTTGGGTAAAGCTTTAAAACGGTGCTGCAAAATCATCAAACTAGTTTCTAACCCTTCATGAATATCAACAGCCTTTTTCTGTTCTCCATCCACCCGTGAAAAATTTCGTAGCGATTGCATGATTCCTTGAATGCGTTCAGTACCAAGTTTCATTGAAGAAATCACTTTCGGCAAATCTTGCAGTACATGCTCTAAATCCATCGCCTTAATGTTATCTTCAATTTCGTACCCAGGTGTGGGAAACTTTTTTTGGTAGAGCTTCACTAAGTTAATTAAATCTTGGATGTAGTGGTCAGCGTGATATAAGTTAGTAGAAATAAAGCCGACGGGATTGTTAACTTCATGAGCCACGCCGGTAACTAGCTGCCCTAAAAAGGAGATTTTTTCAGTATGGACTAACTGTAATTGAGTTTTTTTGAGTTCTTCTAAAGCTTGAGAAAGTTCAGCAGTGCGTTCTTTAACTCTTTGCTCTAATTGCTGTTTTTGTTCGTCTAACTCTAATTTGAGTTGTCGCAATTTTAAGTGTAATTTAATTCTGGCTAAAACTTCTTTTTGATTAAATGGCTTCGTAATGTAATCTACTGCTCCTAAACTTAGCCCTTTAACTTTTTCTACGGAATCAGAAAGAGCAGTTATAAAAATAATCGGAATTTCTTGAGTAGATGGATTTGCTTGCAATCTCCGACAAGTTTCAAAACCATCTATTCCAGGCATCATTACATCTAGCAATATCAAATCAGGTGGATTATTTTTTACTTGCTCAATTCCACTGTTTCCGTCCATTTCAACTATAACTTCATAGCCAGCATTCTCTAAAGTAGCGTGAAGAACTTGTAGATTGGTTGGGCTATCATCAATAACTAATATTGTCTCAATATTATGGAGAGTGTTGCTTGTGCTTTCAGTTAATAAGTCGTTTGTTTGGTTATGTAAATTAATCATTGTAGTTTTTAATTTAATTGCTTATTTTGATACTAATTTAACGTGAGTTCGTTCTTATTTGATTTGACCCCTCTGGTAAACCTCTCCCCGCTTGCCTAACGGCAGGCTGACGCCAACGGGGAGAGGCTTAAAATCTTTATTATTGCGTTGCTCCTTCCTCTCCTTATAGGAGCGAAAAGTTTGAGCGGAGGTTTCCTCCGTTCGCCCTTGGCGTTGCCGTTGGCGAAGCCTCTCGAAGAGAAGGCATCAAAGCTTTTCAAGAGAGAGGGAGGTTGGGTGGGAGAGGTCAGTCGAACTCACGTTAATTTATATGATTTTGTAGAAACTCACGTATTTTTTTTATGTTAAAACTTTTGACAAGTTGATTTAAGTGGTTAACAAAAGGTTTATAGGTTTCATCCATTTTGTAAATTTTTTCCAATTCTTTTTGAATTCCTTTGATTTGTCCTTTTTTTGCATATTCTATGAGCATTGCCAAATCGTCAACTGGTGGGACAATGATTTCACCTGTTGTTTGTGGTTTAGGCGATACTCCCGGAGAAAGTGGCTGATGCGATCGCACTTTTTCTTTTTGCGCTTCTGCGTAAATCCAACTCAGTTTTAAGTGCTTTGACAAAAGGCGATAAATTTCCGCTGCTTGCACCGGTTTTGCCAAAAAATCATCACCTACTGCTACTTGATTTTTTTGTCGGTTTATATCAAAAATACTTGCCGAATAAATAATAAATATTGTCTCTTGAAACTTTTGGTTTGTTCGCAGTTGCTTAAGCATTTCCCACCCATCGATTATAGGCATTTCTAAGTCAGATATAATCAAATCTGGATAATAAAGACTTGCTTGTTCTAAGCCTGATTCACCGTTAGCAGCTTCAATTATAGTAAAACCCAAGGGTTCTAAAAGATTGACAATTACTGAGCGATTTTCCCAACTGTCATCGACAATCATAATTTTTTTTCTGGAACCAGAGTAACCAGTGATTCTCCCGCCACTTGTGATAGTATTACTCTCTGTCCAATTATCAGGTATTAAAAATTCTATTTCAAACTCAAATACACTACCTACACCAAACTTACTTTTTACTTTAATGGAACTACCCATAAGTTCGACGATTTTCTGGCTAATAGCTAGTCCTAATCCTGTGCCTTCTGTTTGATGTGTGCTATCTCCTAGCTGTTCAAAGGGTAAGAATATCTTCTCTATTTGTGTAGGACTCATGCCAACCCCTGTATCTTGAATTTTAAATTTAATTTTGGTAATTGGGAATTGGGAATGGGGAGTGGGGAGTGGGGAGTGGGGAGTGGGGAGTGGGGAATGGGGAGTTGGGAATTCTTCTTTTCTATTACCTATTACCGATTCGCTATTACCTATTACCGATTTTCTATTACCAATTACGGATTCCCTATTACCAATTACCGATTTGCTATTACCAATTACCTCTACTTGAAAAGTTACTCCTCCATTGTCTGTAAATTTAATCGCATTACCAAGTAAATTAATCAGGACTTGTCGCAGTCGCTTGTCGTCAGCAGTGACACCTGTTGGTAAATTTGCAGCAGGTTGGTAAATAAATTCGATGTTTTTTTCTTCAGCTTTAAAGCGACAAATTTCTACAACTCCTTGTAGCAAAGAGGGTAGATAAAAATCTGTCGGACGCAGTTCCATTTGGTGAGCTTCTATTTTGGAGATGTCTAAAATATCATTTATTAATGTTAATAAATTTAAACCACATGAGCGAATAATGCCAATGCCATGTTTTTCTTCTTCTGTTAGGGTTTTGGAGTTTTCTAGGATTTGAGCGTAGCCTAAAATGCCGTTAAGTGGGGTTCTCAGTTCGTGGCTCATGTTTGCGAGAAATTCGCTCTTGGCATTATTGGCAATATCAACTGCTATTTTGGCTTCTTTTTGCTTTGATAAAAGAATTGTTATCTGGTGAATCAGTTGATTGAAATAAGCTGTTAATAATCCTATTTCGTCAGTTGTGGTAATAGGTGTTTCCACATTTAATTCTGGGGTTGCTTTTTGAGCAACATCAGTTAATGCTTTTAGAGGAGAAGCGATCGCCTTACTTATATACATAATAAAATAAGTAGCGATCGCTATCGATATTATGAGAGTTACAAAAATAATTACTTTGAAGATAATTTCTCTGTGATAATTAGCAACTTCGGACAATTCTTCTTGTTTGTCAGCAGTTTCTATCACAAGTGCTAGGTCATCAAAAAAAATATTTTTATTGACATTTGTATCGTTATCTGCTAAATAGTTTAGCAATTTATTTGCTTTCAAAACATCTTCATGCTCTATATTTGCCGGGTCAATTTTATCCAAGGTAGCTTGTAAATCTTGGGCAAATTGTTCAAATGTGCCGTTATACTTTACAAGTAGCGGCTTTAGGGATGTTATCGAAGAAGTTGACGCTGATAAATTGAGAGAGGACAGCAATATCTTAACTTTAGCAATACGCTGAATCGCCGTTGTTTTTGCTTTCTGAAACTCTTTCGGTTTTCGCAGATAAGGAGCAAACTCTTTAACTGGTTCAAATTCTAAACTAGCCGAGCGCAAGTTATACAAAAGCTTACGCTCTTTGCGAATACTCATTCTCTGCTTGTTAGCTGCCTGCTGGTAATAATTACCGATAGTTAAGCCAGTAAGAGTGGGAGCAACGACAATGGTGAGAGCGATCGCATAGCCAATGCTAATCTTATTGCTGATACTGAGTCTGCTAATTATCTGACGCATCGCAGGCAAAAAGTTAAATAAAGCTACTTGCTTTCTTCGATCGGAATCGATAATCTGACGATCTAATTGAGTTGAGTCATTGATTTTGGGAGGTCGCATGTACGTATATAATCAACAGCGGATGCATTATGAGTGCATTTTTTGAGAATGTTAATTATATAGTTCCCAAATGTAAGTTAAGAATTCACATATTTGTAATGTTTTCCTGGTTCGTAGTGAGCGGTTTACCGCTCGTTGCTGAGGATTTTAACGGCTAAAGCCGTTACTACGTTAAGGAACGTTTATTTATGCACATTTACTTACAAATTATGTTATGGGAATAGCGATCGCTAACTCTGTCCCTTCTCCCAAGACTGACTCACAACTCAAAAAGCCTCCATGTTTTTCTACCACTATCTGACGACTGATAGATAAGCCTAAACCTGTACCTTTGCCAACTGATTTAGTAGTAAATAAATAATCAAAAATTTTTGATTTAGCTTCTGATGATATACCTTTGCCATTATCTTTAATTTTAATGATGAGATTTTGATTATCAATAGATTCTGTTTTAATAGTAATAATATTAGGTACTTGTTCTATATCAGCAAAACTGCGCCCTTGACTAGATTCATCTAATGCGTCTATTGCGTTTGCTATAATATTCATAAATACTTGATTTAATTGCCCCAAATAACATTTAACTAAAGGCAACTTTCCATATTGTTTAATTATTTTAATTGCTGGACGAGTATCATTTGCTTTCAAGCGATGTTGCAAAATCATCAAAGTGCTATCGATGCCTTCGTGGATATCAGCTAATACCTTATAAGTAGTATCGGCACGGGAAAAAGTTCGCAGAGAATTGCTAATATCACGTATACGTTTCGTTCCTAATTTAGCTGAATCAATTATTTTTGGTATGTCTTCAATCAAAAACTCTAAATCTATTTTTGCTGCATGAACCTCAATTTCTGGATGCTCACAATGTTGCTGGCATAGTTGCAAGTGTTCCAGCAAATCGTGAAAGTATTCTTCAATGTGGTCAACATTACCTGAAATACAACTGAGTGGGTTATTAATTTCGTGAGCAATACCAGCCACCAACTGACCGAGAGCAGACATTTTTTCACTTTGTACTAATTGAATTTGAGCTTGTTTTAGGTCGTTTAGAGATTCAGAAAGTTCAGCCGTTCGCTGTGTTACTCGTTGCTCTAACTCTTCTGTGAATTGCTTAAGTTGAATATTTTGTTCTTCCAGCTTCTTGGTTAAATTTCGCATTTTTAAATGCAGGCAAACACGAGCTATAACTTCTTCTTGCTGAAACGGTTTCGTGATATAATCTACGGCTCCTAAATTAAAACCTTTGACTTTATCTGCCGTATCATGTAATGCCGTCATAAAAATCACAGGAATGTCATGAGTTAGTGGATTATCCTTCAGTTTTTCACAGGTGACAAAACCATCAATTCCTGACATTTGAACATCTAATAAAATTAGGTCTGGTGGGTCATATGTACTTTGCTTGAGAGCATTTTCACCGCTCGTTGCTACAGCAATTTCCAAGCCCGCATCAATCAAAGCTTCCGATATTACTGCTAAGTTAGTGGGGTTATCGTCCACAATTAAAATAATGTTATTTTCTAAGTTATGCATCAGAAAATGATTAACTAAATTTAGTTATTCGTCAAATATTGCTGAATAAAAACTTGAATTTGTTCTATTTTAAAGCTCTTGGCTAATTGTCTAATTTCTTGAGCAAATAAAGTAAGTTTTTCATCTGATTGGGCAAGCCGATCAACCTGGTCTTGTATAGCTTTAACGCGACCTTTCAAAGCTAACTCGTACAATCGAGATAAATCTTCGGCGGGCGATTGACCAAGAACTCCTAATTCATTGACTGCTGACTCGTGTACTTTTTGGTTCAACTCACCGGATGCGATCGCTTCCGAGGCTTTACTTAGCCGTAAAATTGGTTGGGTAATCCAGCACGATGTATACATGCCCAGCAAACTCGCTAACACCAATGCCCCCAAACATAGTAAAATCGTCATGCGGGTGTTGGCATTAATTTGCCCTATAAAGTCAGATTCGGGAACGGCAATAACTACCAGCCAATCTAACCCCCATTCATCTTGCCAAGGTGTTACCTGAATAAACTGCCGCTGACCATTAACTAAAAAGTCAAGTTGCTGGCTATTCTTGATTTTGCTCAAGTCACCGAAATGCTGTGTTAAGTATTTCGCGCTTGCTTGAACTAAGGCATCACTGCTATCTATTGCTTTGAGTCGTTGTGGTTTCTTACCTACAATTGTGTAAGGCTTCTCGCTGCTGGAGGTGGCAACTATTAAGCCGTTACGCTCTAAAATAAAAGTTTTACCGTTGGGACTAACTTTTAATTGGCACAAAAAATCCCTTATCAGTGAAAGACGCTGGTCAATACCAATAACACCTATCAAGTTTTTATTTTTATCATAGACTGGACTGTTCGCAGAGACGGATAAGATTTCTGGTGCAGTTTCCCATTGATAAATCTGGCTCCATATCGGTTTACCTGCCTTGACTGTCTCTGCATACCAAGCTTCTTTCTGAAATTTGTAGTCGGGGAAACTAGAACTCAGCTTGATACGATTGCCTTGGTTATCTGTTTGGTAGGTGTAGCTATTATTGTTGCCGTATCGCTTTGGAGAAACATAATCAACAACGATGGCAGTATTTTCCATGTAATATCCAGAGCCAGAAAATTCACCTAATTTAGAGCCAAAGCTAATATAACCAACGTTATATAACTGCATTTGCTTCCAGAAGTAATGCGAAATACCTTCTAAATCTTGCGGATCTAGCAAACCCAAATCGAAAGCATCGCCATTAACTTGAGCCAAATGTCGAGCCGTTTCCAGGTAGCTATCAAGGTGTTGATCGATACGCGAACTGACTTCACCCCGCAGTCGCGAAGCAAGTTCGTTAACTGCTCTCTGCCCATTACGTAACGATAGATACCCGGTCAATCCGACGGCAGCAAAGATTTGCAGCACAAAAGGAACGACAAGAATCAGGCGTAGTGATAATTTTCGTAATTTATTGATACCGAAATTTTTCGTAAGTTTAAGTAGCATTACTAGCTGGTAAGCAGTTGGAAAGTTAGCTAATTACATAGTTCCCAAATTTGAGTTGATGATTTGCATTCAGTAAACTAATTGTCGTAAAGACGTTCCATCGGAACGTCTCTACAATACGATCCAATCCATCTATCCTATAAGTAGAATTATTTGAAGGCTTCGGATAAAAATATGAGAGTTTGGCTTGCCTGCTTTTTCGTGCTGTTTGCCCTAGCAAAATTGTTTGACTGGGTGCAAGAACTTTCTCTACCGCTACCAATTTATATTTTGGGTGGGGCTTTTTTAGCTGTTGCTTCTAACTACGATAAGATTGTCGGCTCTTACTTCAGCGATGCTATTAATGAAGCGCAACCCGAACAATCTCAGTTAGATGCATCTTCTGTGGAAAAAGTCAATACATAGTTATGAAAATATAAATAATTAATGTAGTAAGCACTTCAGTGCTTAAAATCCTTGCTATGAGCGGTAAACCGCTCACTACGAACTAGGGGTCATGAATTCAACACTCGGTCGTTTGAGCGAAGTTGCCACACTGTTTTTCAAGTTGGGTATCATCGGTTTCGGGGGTCCGGTTGCTCATATCGCGATGATTGAATCGGAGGTAGTCAAGCGGCGTCAGTGGATGACACGAGAGCATTTTCTTGACTTACTTGGAGCAACTAATTTGATTCCGGGTCCAAATTCTACAGAAATGGCGATTCATGTAGGATATGTCTACGCTGGATGGCTGGGGCTGATTGTTGCGGGTGTTTGCTTTATTTTACCTGCGGTGTTAATTACAGGTGTATTTGCCTGGATTTATGTTAACTATGGCAATTTGCCCCAAGTCGCTCCTTTACTATATGGAATTAAGCCTGCTGTTTTAGCAGTGATTTTGGATGCGCTTTGGCGTTTGGGAAAAAAAGCTGTAAAAAGTCGTTACTATTTGGCGATCGCCTTGGGTGTAGTAGTCTTATTATTGTTGAAACTCTCGGAAGTGATTGCCCTCTTAATTGGCGGCATCTTAGGTATGATTTGGTTGCGTAGTGGCGATCGCGGCAAAACCCCACCAAGCACAGCAAACTTTCTCATCGCTAATTTAACCACAGGTGCGGCTTTTAAGACAACAGCAGTGAGTGCGGCGACTACTGCACATACAATAACAAATGTCTCTTTGTGGAAGCTGGGTTTATTTTTCCTGAAAGTCGGTAGTGTGTTGTTTGGTGGTGGTTTTGTGTTGGTAGCGTTTTTGGAAGGTGGATTAGTTCAGGAATACGGCTGGTTAACGCAACAACAGTTACTCGATGCGATCGCGATCGGTCAATTTACCCCAGGACCGGTTCTTTCTACCGCTACCTTTATCGGTTACGTCATTGCAGGTGTTCAAGGTGCTATAGTGGGAACGGTGGGAATTTTCCTGCCGTCGTTTTTCTTCACGGCTATTCTTAATCCGCTTGTTCCTCGGTTACGCGCTTCAAAATGGACAAGTGCCTTTCTTGATGCGGTGAATGTCAGTGCTGTAGCGTTGATGGTTGTTGTTACTTTAGAATTAGCAGCAGCGACTTTAATACCAAAAGCTGCGTATGTGGACTTTTTAGCTGTGGCGATCGCTATTATCTCAGCCGTTTTGCTGATTCGTTTCCGCATCAATGCTGCATGGCTAGTTTTTGGTGGTGCTTTTATCGGCTGGGTAGCTTCGCTTTTAGGTTACACCCGTTGACCCCCAGAGCGAATACGAACAGCTGAAACTGTGTCAACAACTTCATACTTCAAACTTTAGATGACTAAGTACAACGAGAGCATAAGTACGAGCACGAAAAAATGAATAAAAACTTATAAAACCATTAAAATCTTCATACACTAATTTTAAGGAGAATTGGGTCATTGGCAGATTTTTATAATTTGTACAAGTTGCAACCAGCAAAGTTGTGAATAAACGGAATAATATATTTAGCCATAAAGTCATGACAGCCAAAGAGGAATTACCACAACTGCAACTTTCCCAAACCTCAGATTTGATCGGAACTGTCTCATTATTTGTCGCGCTGATTCCTATATCATTAGCACCAGTCTTGGTCAAATTATGCGAACGCGAAATTGGAGCAAATGCTGTAGCATTTCATCGCGCTTGGATCGCCACAATCGTTTTCGGTTTTTTCAGCGGACTTGAAGCTTTTCAGTCTCAAAAGTCTGATGAGCAACCGATAGAACACAAGCCTTTGACCAGACGAGAACTGGCACTATTGTTCTTGATGGGAACTGCGGGAGCTACATACTCAATCCTGTGGGCTTGGTCGGTGACTCAAACCAGCGTTGCTAACGTGGCTTTACTGTCTAATATGAACTCCTTATTCGTCGGCTTGGCGGGGTATTTTTTATTCGGTCGGCGGTTCGATAACAAATTCATTATTGGTATGCTTATAGCGGTATGTGGAGCGATCGCCTTGGAAATCAATAAGGTGCAATTTGCCACTGACCAAATACTTGGTGATGCGCTCGCTTTACTAACTGCGATTTTCATCGCCACGTATATGATGTTGGTAGAACGCTTAAGAAACCGATTTAGCACTGCCACAATTATGCTGTGGCGCTGCGGAGCCACAACCGCGTTTCTGTTACCTGTCCTACCCCTAGTAGAAAATAGGTTGTTTCCTTATACTGGGATCGGGTGGTTTTTCATAATTTTCCAAGCCCTTTTCTGCCAGGTGTTTGGTCAAGCACTTGTGGCTTACAGCCTCAGTAAATTATCCTCAGGAGTCGTCGCCGTGACGCTGCTCCTAGAGCCAGTTATTGCCTCTTTTTTTGCTTGGCTCATTTTCAATGAAAAGGTCAGTTCCTTTGACGAAATAACTTTTGTGGTCATTTTATTAGGTATATATTTAGCCCAGTCCAGTCAATCTGCCATTAAACCAACAAATTAAAGAGATTGATTATATGATAATTTCTTTTCCAACTAAACTGGGTATACAATATCTTAATAATGTTATTTAATTCTTATAGTAAGTCAGCGATCGCCCTGACAATCTGTTTCATCGGTGTGTTCGCGATTTCCTTTGGCTCTATCTTTGCCAAACTTTGTAGTCCCGATCTAACTCCTCAAGGAATTGCCTTTAGTCGCTTGCTGGTGGCAGCGATCGCCTTTAGTCTATGGACAGGGGGCAAAACAGTTTATCAACGCCTGCAATCCGAGCCTGTTGAAAATACGCCCCATCATCCCATGACTCTGCTGCTGCTGCCTTTGGCAGGAATACTTTGGGTGATGACCTTAGCCACTATGTATTGGGCTTTAGACCAAACCAGTGTTGCCATTACAACGGCGCTGCATAATCTGGCACCAATTTTCACTAGTTTGGGTGCTTGGTGGCTGTGGGGACAAAAGTTTGATCGCCGATTTTTGTTGGGTTTGAGTTTAGCGATCGCTGGAGTATTCATCTTGGAGTTGGGAGAGATGCAAATAGACGCCAGTCGGGTGCAAGGCGATGGCTTTGCCATTCTCTCTGCTGTTTTGTTAGCTGCGTACCTGCTGATTTTGGAATATCTCCGCACTCAATTTTCTCCTACCACAATCCAACTGTGGGTCTGTAGCACAGGTGCATTAGCTAGCTTACCACTCCTATTATTAAACCACGAACCAGTTTTTCCCCAGTCTTCCCAAGCTTGGTTCGCTATCCTATCCCTGGCGGTGGTTTGTCAGTTTTTCGGACATGGACTGTTAACATTCAGCCTCACTTCTCTATCATCTGTAACGGTTTCTCTGGTTCATCTCCTAGAACCCGTCTTCAGTGTATTCCTTGCTTGGGTGATTTTTTGGGAATATCTGAGTTTTTGGACTTGGGTTGGCTTTGTGGTGGTACTAGCCGGGTTATATCTTACGGTTTTAGGCGAAATGCCGAGAGATACCCTAGTACTCGACCAACCCAAAAATCACGGGTGAAGGCAGGCTGTTCTTGAGCAGGGGAGTTGGGGAAGCTGTTCTTGAGAAAAGAGCTTTTTCTTCTTACCATTAACAAGCACAAAGTTGACTTGCCAGACTACTAGAATCAGATCTAGAGTGTAAACTACTAGCCAGAAAATTTATCAGCGATATAGTGCAACCATTGATACCAAAGATAGTAATTATAAGTACTAGTGGAACGTGATTCAAAGAAACCGCAGAGGTAGATTGCATGACCATTGAAACAGCCACCAAATATTACATAGCCAAGAAACCAGTACGCCATAAAGTATTAGGAGAAATGTTTATTGTCGATTTGTACCCGTCTAGAGTTGGCAGTGTGCGGGTAAAACTTCCCAACGGTGTAGAGATGGATTGTCAGCTAGAGTTTCTAGACCCCACGTAATGAGGGAGGGGGGAGGGGGAGAGGGGGGGAGGGGGTTTTGTTAGTATAGCCCCAGGCTAAAGCGCAGCTAGGGCAAAGACGATGACAGATAATATTATTCAACAACAAATCGCGTATTATCGTGCCAGAGCAAACGAATATGATGAGTGGTTTTATCGGCTTGGTCGCTACGATCGCGGCGAAGAATTCAACCAGCGCTGGTTTGACGAGGTTGCTGTTGTCAAAAGCGCGTTACATCAACTTCAAGCCGCAGAGAACATCTTAGAATTAGCCTGTGGAACAGGTATCTGGACGCAAGAACTTGTAAAGATTGGCAAGAAAATTACTGCGATAGATGCTTCAAAGGAAGTAATTGAAATTAATCGCAAAAAGTTACTTTCATTTCCTGTGAAATATCATCAACTTGATTTATTCACATGGGAACCGGATATTGAATATGATTTGGTATTTTTTGCTTTTTGGCTTTCTCATGTACCACCAGCATTACTTGATTTGTTTTTGACGAAAGTTTATAACTCTGTTCGCGTTGGCGGACAAGTTTTTTTGGTAGACTCACGCTTTGAGCCTACATCCACAGCCAAGAATCATATTTTTGAATCCGACAAAAACATTTATCAAACCCGGAAGTTAAATAATGGTGAAGAATTTCAGATAGTCAAGATTTTTTATCAGCCTGATGAACTTTATAACAAGTTGCTAAAAGTTGGATTTCAGGCTGATATCAAGGTAACGAACAATTATTTTATTTATGCAAATGGAACAAAAATTTAGTATTTTCGTTACTGTATCAGGGTAAGCGAGGAACGCAGATTTAGTCTGAGGAGACGTAGCGATCGCATCCAAATTTTTGCCGATTGCTCAAAGAATGTAAAAATATCACCGTAACCGACGTTAGTTTTTTGATGATGTAGCCAATGTCTCTCAGGAGTAGTGATATATAAAACCTGACACAGCATCTTCAAAAACTTAGGAGTTTCCCAACCCAAGACACTTATATGTCTCCACCATACATGAAACTGACCAAAAAGCAACCCACAAATAACACCAACGGGAGAGAAAGTCCACAGAAATATTGCTAGCAGCAAATATGGCAAAGCACCCAAAATACCATCTAAAAGAACCTGGAAATTGAAAGTTAAAATTGCATAGTGGCGAAAGTTTTTCTTCCAAGAATGGTGCGTTTGCAAGTGAAGCCTACCAAAAACATGCTCTGGTATATGGTATAAGAAGGTAGAAAAAAAATCGCCAAAAAATAATAGTAGCCAAGCAACAGCGATCGCCTCAAGCATTTGTACTCCTAAGATTCTGTATCGTTATTCTTTTTTTAGATAAAAAGATGCTTAGTTTAGCAATAATCCATTGCTTTGAGTCTGATGGTACAAAGAACGTTGATTATTGCATACATCTAAAAAACGACAGGATTTAGGTAGTTTATCTAAAATGACAAGAACAAAGTAAGTCAATAACAGTAAAGGTTTAGTTAAAAATTGTCAAAATTTGAGTTAATTTACCGGAATGCACCCTTACAGAATGTCGGGTAGAAATGAAAACACCTGTTTTGTCTGAATTAATAACTTTGATTTATCAAATTAAAAAAAAAATATATTTGCTTTTATCAAAAAGAATTTATAAAGTTAAATCAACCTGCATGTACTAATAAACTGTCAGGATTAATGTGATAAATTTAAAGTTGGGATTATAGCACAAATAGTGTCAACTACAAGTTTAATCTCTCTCATTTTCATCCTGATGGTGTCAATTTAAAGCATTACACCTATGGAACTATCGAGCAAATCTGAATACGCACTTCTAGCTTTGTTAGAGTTGGCAAATTGTTACCCCCGTAACGAATCTCTGCAAATCCAACACATAGCTATGCTACAAAATATACCCCAACGTTATTTAGAACAACTGCTAGCCACATTGAGACGTGGAGGTTTAATTAAAAGCATACGCGGATCGAAGGGCGGTTATATCTTGGCACGAGACCCCCAACAGATTACGCTTTTAGATGTATTAAACTGCATTGAAGGCGTAGAAACTATTTTGACTGATGATACAACATCCAAAACAACAGAAAGTAAAATAATTCAAGATGTCTGGTACGAAGCGCGTCAGGCTGCTAACTCAGTTTGGCAAAAGTATACACTCCAAGACCTTTGCGAACTGCGAGATAGTCGGCGACAGATACAATTTATGTATTACATATAGTTGAGAGCGATCGCATCTGCCTAAATGTCTTTTTTGTCAATATGCGGTTGATAGCAAAATTAATCATTCTCGATTGTCAAATCAGGTTTTTAGATGTTTAATGGAAAAATAAAGTGAAAAATATCTAGTTTTATAGCTTTAGTAAATCGGTTTTTGAAGATGTTTATTGCTCAGTTCATTACGATTATCTGCCTCTACACACCTGATGTAGAGGCTATATTTTTTGTTTGTTAAGAAAGGTATCATATCATGTTCGGATAATTATTTATACTATCCACGGTCAATAAGCACCCCGCCCTCAAATCCCCTCCCCGCAAGCGGGGAGGGGACTTTTGGCGTAAGCCGAAAGGGGGTGGGGTTCCGGGTTATTATAACTAATCAAACGAACTTGGTATCAGTTATTCTCAAAATTATTCATGATATTTAATAGTTTGTAACAAACGATTTATTATATTTATCCGTCAGGTATGATGTACAAAGATATATTTAACAAGCAAAGTTTCAAATAATTTTTTCCAATAAAATTATTGATTTGCATTATTTAAGCAACATTTTGCAAATGAAAATACATAAATGTCAGCAAAAAATACTACAAAAGCTGAAATCGCCAATTGGGATATTTTTTGCTGTATTATTGGGCATCATTTTATCGATTCAGCAAGTTTTATCGCAGCAACCAGTAGTTTTGAATTTGTTGATGACTGCGCCTGACGCGCAACCTTGGAAAACGGGTATAGTTAAAGACTTTGAAGCGAAAAATCCGGGAATTCGGATTAACGTTCTCGAAGGACCCAATGCCACAAATTTGCTTGAAGACCTTTATACTTCAGCTTTTATTTTGGGTGATTCTCCTTATGACATAGTGAATATGGATGTCATTTGGACACCGAAATTTGCAGCGGGTGGATGGTTGCGAGACTTGAGCGATCGCATCACACCACAAGAATTAGCCGCATTTTCGCCCAAAGATGTAGAAGCAGGACGAATCGAGGGGAAATTATATCGAATTCCCATGCGAAGCGATGTTGGGGTACTCTACTATCGGGAAGACTTACTCAAGCAACAAGGATTCCAACCGCCAGAAACGATTGCAGATTTACTAAAAATTTCTCAAGCTTTGAAAAAGCAAGGAAAAATTAATTGGGGTTATCTTTGGCAAGGTCGCCAATACGAAGGTGCTGCGGCGATGTTTGTTGAAGTTTTAGAAGGCTTTGGGGGATTTTGGGTAAATCCGAATACGCGAGAAGTTGGGCTAGATCGACCAGAAACATTAAAAGCGATCGCCTTTCTCAAAGAAACAACTAAAAAAGGCATTTCTCCACCTGGAGTCACAACATACATCGAAGAAGATACAAGGCAAATTTTCCAAAGTGGTCAAGCAGCATTTTTACGCAGTTGGCCCTATGTTTGGCCCCTTGCAAATGCCAAAGATTCGCCTATCAAAGGCAAAATTGGAATTAAATCAATGGTTGGTATTGACCCGAAAAGTGGCGCAGGTTGTTTAGGGGGTTGGGGTTTGGGAATTGCCAAATCATCAAAACATCCCGAAGAAGCTTGGAAAGCAATTAAATATTTTACCAGCGAAGAAGCACAGCGGCGATTTATTTTAAATGCCGGTTTTGTACCCAGCCGACGCACATTATTTACAGACCCAGAAATTATCGCCAAATATCCCCACTACCCCAAATTCTTAGAAATAGTTGAGAAAGCGGTTTTACGTCCACCCATAGCCCAATATGCCCAAGCCTCAGACATTTTGCAACGTTATTTAAGTGCCGCTTTAACAAACAGCATGACCCCAGAAAGTGCCATGAAAGCCGCCGCAAATGAAACGCGAAGATTGTTGAAATAGATAGTGGGGCATGGGGCATGGAAAAAATCTCCCATTGCCCATTGCCCATTGCCCATTGCCCAATGCCCATTGCCCAATGCCCAACAACTATCAACCAACAACTATCAACCAACAACCAACAACTAACAAATATGCAAACAATTCGAGGTAGAGAACAACGCACAGCATTAATTTTATTATTGCCCGCTTTGTTAATGCTATTGTTTGTTTTTGGCTACCCCATCGCTCGTGCTTTTTGGTTAAGTTTGTTTACTCAAAATTTGGCAACCAAACTACAACCTGTTTTTTCTGGCTTTGACAATTACGCACGAATGGCAGGAGATGGTCGTTTTTGGCAAAGTTTCTGGACAACTTCAATATTTACTACAGTAACCGTGTTTCTAGAATTAATTCTGGGAATGGGTGTTGCTTTGATTCTCAATCGGCGTTTTTTTGGACGCGGTGTAGTGCGAACGATCGCTATTTTACCTTGGGCTTTGCCAACAGCGCTGATTGGTCTAGCTTGGACGTGGATTTTTAACGATCAATTTGGTGTCGTCAATGATATTTTGCGGCGACTGCATTTAATTCAAGCTGATATAAACTGGTTGGGAGAACCAACACTGGCAATGATAGCGGTAATAGTTGCTGATATTTGGAAAACGACACCTTTTATTAGTATTCTACTATTAGCTAGTTTGCAGTCAATTTCATCAGATTTGTATGAGGCTCATGCCATAGATGGTGCGACACCTTGGCAAAGTTTTCGGCAAATTACGCTACCGTTGTTGATACCGCAAATTCTCATCGCTACATTATTTAGGTTTGCTCAAGCTTTTGGTGTGTTCGATTTGATTGCGGTGATGACTGGGGGAGGTCCTGGCGGTGCAACCGAAGTCGTATCGTTGTATATTTATTCTACCATCATGCGCTACTTAGATTTTGGTTATGGCGCGGCGTTGGTAGTATCTACTTTCATGTTGTTAATTTTTATGGTGGCGATCGCGCTTTTCTTTCTCAACAAATCTCGGAAGTAGAAAGTGGGGAGACAAGGAGACAAGGAGACAGGGGGACAGGGGGACAGGGGGACAGGGGAAGAAATATTTTTATGAGTGACTATTTAGTAATACGTCCTACTAAGCCAAAATATAAAATCTAAAATCTAAAATCGCTATGGCTGTAATTCCTGAAGTAAGTTCTACAAATCCCAAACCTACAACTATGGTAAAAAATCCTATAAAAAATATCTTGTTAGGGATAGCGATCGCTTGTGTGGTAATTTTCTGTTTAGCACCTGTAATGTGGCAGCTTTTGACTTCATTTAAGGTGAATCAAGATATTTCCCAAGTTCCCAGCGTTTACTTTCCGACTCGCATCACCTTCAATCACTACACAGAATTATTTACTCGCCGTCCGTTTTGGCGCTACATTTTAAATAGCGCTTTCGTATCGATTATTTCTACAGCTTTCTCTCTAGCTTTTGGCGCACCTGCTGCTTACGCATTAGCAAGATTGCGTCCTTGGGGTGGAAAATTCATCCTTGCAGGTATTTTGATTATCACCTTATTTCCGGGAATTTTATTGTTTTTGGGACTGTTAGAAATTATTCAAAAGCTGCACTTGGGTAATAATTATTTAGCTTTAATTATTCCTTACACCGCAATCAATTTACCTTTAACAATTTTAGTATTACGTAGCTTCTTTGAACAATTACCAAAAGACTTAGAAGATTCCGCAAAGGTAGATGGATATAACACATTACAAATGCTTTTGCAAATTTTATTACCAATGACAATTCCCGCTTTAGTGACAACAGGAATTCTCACCTTTATATTTGCCTGGAATGAGTTTATCTTCGCCCTGACATTTATTACTCGTGAAGAAATGAAAACAATTCCCGTAGCCGCAGCGCAATTAGGGGGTGCAACCCAATTTGAAATTCCCTACGGTCCAATTGCCGCAGCAACAATTGTCGGGACATTGCCTTTAGTTTTACTCGTTTTGTTCTTCCAGCGCAAGATTATCCAAGGTCTAACGGCTGGTGCTGTTAAGGGATAGAGTTAAAAGTATGGCTAAACTTGAACTAAAAAATTTAAATAAGACCTATAACCCTAAAGTTATTCCAGTTAAAGACATTAGTTTAACTGTCGATGACAATGAATTTCTGACTTTACTCGGTCCTTCTGGCTGTGGTAAGTCTACAACGCTGCGGATGATAGCGGGGTTGGAAGAACCTACCCACGGTCGAATTTTGCTTGGTAGTGAAGATATTACATCGAAACGACCAGGCGATCGCAATATGGCAATGGTTTTTCAAAGCTATGCGCTTTATCCTCACATGACCGTCTTTGAAAATCTTGCCTCTGGACTAAAGCTGAAAAAAACACCCCGCGCAGAAATTCAACAGCGAGTCACAGAAGTATCTCAACTTTTAGGATTAGAAGAATTATTGCAGCGCAAACCCGGTCAATTATCAGGAGGACAACGACAGCGGGTTGCAGTCGGACGAGCATTAGTCCGTCGCGCTCAAGCGTATTTATTAGATGAACCGCTGAGTAATTTGGATGCACTACTCCGCGAAAGAGTCCGCGCAGATATCAAGCAAATATTTTCTACTCAAAAAGCCCCGGTAGTTTATGTTACTCACGACCAAACAGAAGCGATGACGCTTTCCACCAAAGTCGCAGTATTAAACAACGGTTACGTGCAGCAACTCGACCCGCCAGAACGCATCTATAACCATCCCGCTAACTTATTTGTGGCTGGATTTGTTGGCAGTCCGCAAATGAATTTGCTGACATTGCCTTGTCAAGAACGTTACGCAATATTAGGCAATTTCCGCATGAAATTACCAAATATCCCAACAGTTCCACCGCAAATTGTCCTCGGTATCCGTCCAGAAAACGTCCGCATTGCCCGAAGCGAAGATACACAGATTATTCAAGGTCGAGTTTATCTAGTGGAAAACTTGGGTATGCACAATTTGGTCAGCGTGCGTGTTGCCAGTTCTCAGACAGAATCGCCAAATGTACGTGCTTTGTTACCCACAGACCAAAATTGGAGTGATGCCGAAATTACCCTAGCTCTGCCGCCGCAGAATATCCACTGGTTTGATGTTCAGTCGGGGGATGCACTTCGCAGCTGAGCAACGCAAAGCTAGTTATAAGCAAGCCAAATTTTCCGGTATAGGACTTACGCAAAAACTCTCCTCAACTCTTATTTCTCTGTGTCCTCTGCGTCCTCTGCGGTTCGTTTTTTCCTAATTGTGCGTAAGTCCTGGCACTAGTTATGAGCAAGTTAAATTTTCAGGAAATCAACAAACCCGACTTAAAAATTTTGTTGAAAACGACCGAACCGCGTTAATATTACATGATGTTCAATTTGTACAGTGCGTAAGTCATAGTTTAGTAGTAATCCAAATCATGACTAATCAATTGATCGCAATATACCATATCTAGATCGCTGATAACCAAGGTAATCGCATCAAATTAATTCGAGCCTCGCACTCGCGCTTGGTACACAGAGGCTATTTAGCTTTAACCGCATCTTGTATCAAATTGACCACAAATGTTGACGATTTCCGCTTACCACCTGATGGCGCAACTATATGAAAGCGCCAATTCTCTAGTTTATCGTGGTCGGCGGGTGGATACTCAGCAACCCGTTGTGCTGAAAATGCTCAAAGACTTTTATCCTACTCCAGAGCGCACTGCTTGGTTTAAGCGAGAATATGAAATCACTCGCAACCTGACAATCCCTGGAGTGGTGAATGCTTACGCGCTTTTTCGGGACACCGAGCGCTTGGTGATGGTTTTAGAAGATTTCGGCGGGGACTCGTTGGATCTGTTGGCAATAGCGGGTCAACTTGAGTTATGTGAGTTTTTGAAGTTAGCGATCGCCATCACTGACATCTTAAGTCAAATTCATGCTGCCAACATTATCCACAAAGACATCAACCCCAGCAATATTGTTCTCAACCGAACCACCGGACAAGTCAAAATTATTGACTTTGGGATTTCAACCGTACTTTCACGAGAAAATCCCACATTGAGTAATCCTAATATTTTAGAAGGCACACTCGCTTATATTTCACCCGAACAGACAGGACGGATGAATCGGGCAATAGACTATCGCAGCGATTTTTACTCGTTAGGTGCTACCTTCTATAAATTGCTGACCGGTATTTTGCCATTTAACAGTTGTGATACGTTGGAATTGGTGCATAGCCATATTGCCAAACAACCCGTACCACCGCATTCGGTTGTAGGGACATGTTCCCTACCGTCAATCGTCTCAGATATTGTCATGAAGTTAATGGCAAAAAACGCTGAAGATCGTTACCAATCAGCTTATGGTCTAAAAGCGGATTTAGAGCAATGTCTGCACCAGCTAGAAACTAAAGGGCAAATTGATGTCTTTGCTCTTGGAAGACAAGATATTTGCGATCGCTTTCAAATTCCCCAAAAATTATATGGCAGAAAGCGAGAAATTGAAATCCTCCTCGCAGCTTTTACCAGAGTAGCAGTGGAAGAAAAAGAGGGGAAGACAATCTCTCAATCCAAAATCCAAATTCCAAAATCCAAAATCGAAGCCGCCTCTCAATCCAAAATCCAAATTCCAAAATCCAAAATCGAAGCCGCCTCTCAATCCAAAATCCAAAATCCAAAATCCAAAATCGAAATGATTCTGGTTACTGGATATTCTGGCGTCGGCAAATCTGCCTTAGTTCGAGAACTCCATAAACCAATTACTGCAAGACGTGGCAATTTCATTTGGGGCAAATTTGACCAGTACCAACGCAATATTCCTTACTACGCATTCTCTCAAGCTTTCGATGAATTATGCAAACAACTGCTGACTGAAACTGAAGCAGTATTAAATCAATGGCGAGAGAAAATATTAGCAGCAGTTGGCAATAATGGACAAGTTTTGATAGATGTTATCCCTAATTTAGAACGAGTCATTGGTACTCAGCCACCTGTCGTCCAAGTGGAAGCATCCCAAGCGCAAAATCGTTTCAATTTAGTCTTTCAAAACTTTATCAAAGTTATTTGCCAAAAGTCACATCCTTTAGTCTTATTTATCGATGATTTGCAATGGGCAGATAAAGCATCACTGAACCTGCTCAAAACAATCATGAGCGATGCCACTATTCAATATTTACTCATCATCGGTGCGTATCGCGACAACGAAGTAAATGCTAGTCATCCGCTGATGATGACGTTAGAAGAAATCGAAACACAAGGAGTTTTATCATCGATTCACTTAGATAATCTGCTTGTGCAAGATGTCAACACTCTCATCTCTGAGGCTTTAAAGTCTCCACCCACTTCAACGCAGCCGTTAACCGATTTAGTGTATGATAAAACCCAAGGAAACGCCTTTTTTACCACTCAGTTTTTGAAATCGCTCTACACCGAAGAATTATTAACTTTTGACCGACAGGTGCGACAGTGGCAATGGGATGTAGCACAAATCCAAGCTAAGGATATCACAGACAATGTGGTGGAATTGATGGCGAGCAATATTGGTAAGTTACCAGCTTCCACCCAAATTGTATTGCAGTTAGCCGCTTGCATTGGCAATAAATTTGATTTATCAACTTTAGGCATTATCTATCAACATCAACCCACTCAGGTCTTGGCTGATTTGTTTCCAGCGATGCAATCAGGCTTAGTTCTTTCTTTAAATAACAAGTACAAATTGATAAACACAGAAGATGATTTTGTTGCAAATGAAGTTAGCTTTAAATTCCTGCATGACCGGGTACAACAAGCGGCTTATGCCTTAATTGATGAGGCGCAGAAAACAGCAATTCACTTACAAATAGGTCGTTTGCTGTTGCAGAATACTGCACCAGAAGCGTTATCAGAAGAGATATTTGAAATCGTCGATCATCTTAATATAGGCAGTGAATTTGTAACCGATCAACTTGAACGCGATGAAATCGCCAGACTGAATTTGATAGCGGGTGAGAAAGCAAAGTCAGCAATGGCTTATGAAGCAGCAGTCAATTATTTGAATGTTGGGCTAGATTTATTAGCAGAAGATAGTTGGCAGACTCAGTATGACTTGACACTAAGTTTGTATGAGTCAGCAGCATATGCAGAATATTTAAACACTAACTACCAACGAAGCGAATTACTCTCTAATATTGTTCTACAACAAGTTAAGACTGTGCGAGAAAAAGCTAATGTTTATGAAACTAAAATTCAGCTTTATATCGCTCAAAACCAGATGCAAGCCTCAATAGATATTGGGCTACAATTTTTGAAGCTGTTAGGCATATCTTTGTCAAAATCACCGCCAAGCCAATTGGTCATTGATGATTTATACAATCTTCCACCAATGACTGACCCAGATAAGCTGGTAGCAATGCGAATTTTAAAGACTATATGGTCTGCGGTTCATACAACAAATTCTTCAATAGCTCCATTAATTATATTTACAATGATGGAGCTATCCGTAAACTATGGAAATTCATCTTTTGCCGCTTTTGCCTATCTTTTATATGGTTTCCTTCTTTGTCGGACGCAATCTGACCTCGATTTTGGCTATCAGCTTGGCAAGCTTTCGTTGAAAATATTAAAGCAATTTGATAGTTCAGAAATAGAAGGGAAGGTTAACTTACTGTTTAACTGTTTTATCAGACCCTGGAAAGAACATAAACGCAACACTTTAGAATCTTTGCAGTCAACGCTTCAAGTATTAATGGAAACTGGAGATATAGAATATGCTTCTTATGCAGCTATTAACTATTGCTCTAATTTACTTTTAGTGGGAGAGCCTTTAGAATCTGTCAAGAAAACCTATAAAAATTATATCAGTTTAGTTGAATCTATTAAACAAGAATTTTCTCTGAATTATGCAAAAATATGGAGTCAATTAATATTAAATTTCATGGGAGATTCTAGAGAATCCAACAGACTGGTGGGAAAGCTGTTCGATGAAACTGAAATGCTACCCATTTTACAAAGAAATAATAACTTTCAATCTTTGTTTGCCATCGATTTCGCAAAAACGTGGCTCAGTTATTTATTCAACGATTATACTATAGCAGTTAAGAATGGTGAGGATGCAGCAGGCAATAAACAAGCTTTAGAAGGTATATTACCTTATGCTGAACATAATTTATATTACTCTCTTTCTCTTTTAGCCAATTATTTTCACCTTGAAGATCGAGAAAGAAAACAATATATAGAACAAGTGGCAGCTAACCAAAAGGAAATGAAAACCTGGGCAGTTCATGCACCGATGAATTTTCAGCACACTTACGATTTAGTCGAGGCAGAAAAAGCGCGAGTTTTGGGTCAAGTTGTTGAAGCAATGGATTTGTATGAACAAGCTATAAAAAAAGCAAGGGACAACGGATACATTCAACACGAAGCATTAGCTTATGAGTTAGCGGCAAATTTTTATCTAGCGCGTGGAATGGAAGAGTTTGCCCAACTATACATGACAAAGGCTCACTATAGCTATGTTAGCTGGGGAGCTACCGCAAAGGTCAATGATTTGGAACAACGGTATCCTGATTTTTTTGCCAAAACCCCGTCAAGTTCCACCCAGACTACCACAACAATTTTATCCACCGAGTCAAAAACATCCTCGCAACTCGATTTAAACAGCATTTTCAAAGCTTCTCAAACTCTGTCGAGTGAAATTGTACTCAATACTTTGTTAGAAAAAATGATGAAAATTGTTCTCGAAAATGCGGGGGCAGAAAAAGGTTATCTCATTTTGAAGCAAGAAGAGAAATGGCTGATTCAAGCATCAGGAACGGTTACATCTGATGATATCGAAGTTTTGCAGTCTATTCCCATAGAAACGGTCAGCGATCGCAACAATATACCAGTAGTTCCTCTTGGCATAGTCAATTATGTTATTCGTACTCAAGACAGTCTTATTTTGAATGATGCTTTGCACTCAGGTAATTTTACCCGCGACTTATACATCGTTAAACACCAAACGAAATCAGTGTTGTGTATGCCGCTGTTGAATCAAAGCAAATTGGCGGGTCTGCTTTATTTGGAAAATAACCAGACTATTGGAGCTTTTACTCCTGACCGTTTGGAAGTATTAAAGTTATTAACTAGCCAAATATTTATCTCAATTGAAAATGCAAAACTTTACACAAACTTACAAGCTTATTCTACAGAACTATTGCAGGCTAACAGTCAACTACAAGCTGAAATTGGCGATCGCAAGCTAGCAGAAGAAGCGCTACGCCTGAGTGAAGAGCGATTTCGATTGGCAATTGATAACATCCCTGATACATTTGTAATTTATGATGCCCTGCGGCGGTTCCAGTTTGTCAATGCTTTCGGAGTTAATCGCGGTGGTTTTCCTCTAGAGGCATATATTGGTCATACGGATGAGGAGATACACCCAAAAGAAGTCACGAATGCGTATTTACCACTTCTGCAAAAAACTGTGGAGACGCGCACCAAGCAAACCGGAGAATGCAATATCACTTTGCCTGGTTGCTCTTTTACCGTAGTTGTCACCTACGTGCCGATTTTAAATGAGCATGGGGAAATTCATCAAATTCTGGGGATCACCCATGACATCACTGAGCGCAAACAAGCTGAGTCACAACTGCTGCACAATGCGTTTCACGATGCACTCACAGGTCTACCCAACCGAGCTTGGTTTATGAAGTGCTTAAAAGATGCGTGCGATCGAGCTAAACAACATGAGGATTATTTATTTGCCGTGCTGTTTCTCGACCTGGATCGGTTTAAGGTGATCAATGACAGTCTCGGACATCTACTTGGAGACCAATTTCTGATTAAAATAGCAACCAGGCTAAAAGCTTGCATACGCTCGATAGATACCGCTGCACGGCTTGGGGGAGACGAATTTACAATTTTGCTTCAGGGAATCGAGAATTTGTCAGAGGCAATTGAGGTGGTTGAGCGAATTCAACAGCAACTGGCATTACCCTTTGACCTTGACGGGCAAGAAGTTTTCACTACGGCAAGTATTGGCATCGCTCTGAATTTGATACTCACCTATGACCAACCAGAAGATTTACTGAGAAATGCTGACACGGCGATGTACCGAGCTAAGGTGCTGGGCAGGTCGCGTTACGAGCTGTTCCACCCAGATATGTATACTAATGCTGTGGACAGATTGCAGTTAGAGACCGATCTGCGTCGAGCAATTGAACGTCAGGAGTTTCGGGTTTATTACCAACCGATTGTTTCGCTTTCTAGTGGCACAATTTCCGGTTTTGAGGCTCTGCTGCGCTGGCAGCATCCAGAACGCGGTCTGCTTTCTCCGGCAGATTTTATCCCCCTGGCGGAGGAAACTGGACTGATTGTCGAGATTGGCTACTGGGTGCTTTTTGAGGCTTGCCGCCAGATGCAAGTCTGGCGGATGGGCTATCCTACGAGTTCTCTAGAGAAAATCAGTGTCAATCTCTGTGTCAAGCAATTTTCCCAAGCGGATTTGATTGAGCAGATTGCACAAATTTTGCACTCAACTGGTCTTGATGCGTGCAGTCTGATGTTAGAAATTATTGAAAGCGCAATTATGGAAAATGGTGATGAGGCAAATACCGCGTCACAACTTCGAGCGATGGGGATTAAGTTATCAATTGATGACTTTGGTACGGGCTATTCTTCATTAAGTCGTCTTTATAGCTTTCCGATTAATGTGTTGAAGATTGACCGTTCTTTCGTCAGCCCGATAAACGCTAATAACAGGAATTTAGAAATTATTGAGATAATTGTCACGCTGGCAGATAAACTAGGTATGGATGTGACTGCCGAAGGGGTGGAGACTCAAGAGCAATTGGCACTTTTGAGAAAGTTGAACTGTGAATACGGACAGGGATATTTTTTCTCGCGTCCATTAGATAGTTCTGCGGCAGAGGCGTTAATTATGGCTAATCCTCAATGGTAAAGGTTTTTTGATAGGCTAATTCTCGAAAACCTTGGGCGCTATTTTTTCCAAGGTAGCTTAGTACCCATCTCAGTCAGCGCCGAGAAGACGAGATACAAAACAAGTACACCAATACTAATAAGAAAAAGAACTAGGTCGTTATTCATTATAATATAGTCTTCCTAAATGATATCAAATCCGATCTTCATCGTAATTATATATTTTTGAAACGCAAAGAAGCCAAAGTTCGTAGGGTGTGTTATGCCGTAGGCTAACGCACCTTAAATTCAATACGGTGCGTTGCGCTGCGCGACAACACACCCTACATTTAAATTTATTAACATAGCTTGAAATATTAGCGCCGACTTACTTATATATTTTTGAAACGCAAAGAAGCGCAAAGGCTTACGCAAAGGGTCGCAGAGTTTTTAATGTTGATGAAATAAGCCTGCGGTGATTATTTTAAAATTATTTTGCAGGTCTAACACAAGGCGCTTCATTAGTAGAAGGAGGGTCTGCGAAAATTGCTAAAGTGCTATATTCAGGGCTACCGTCGCCATATAGTACTCGAAATGCATACAACTTTGTTTTGCCTTGTTTTTCAGTAACTACTGTTAAAAGCGTATTACTAGTATTAGGCAATCCGGCAATTTTAAGTTTGGGAATTCGTCTAAGTTGAATTACATTCGCGGCTGAGTTTTTACAATCTCCTTGACTAACATTACGGTCTTGACCAAACTGCATACACATCGGACCGTCAAAATCTATAGTTACCTGTGAAGGGTCGTTTAACCAAACTTTCTTAATTGTTTCTCCGGCTTGAATAAAACTTAAGTTTGTTCCTTGTTGATACCAGATATCGATCTGAGGTGTTGCTCCCCCCAAACCCTGTGCTTGGCAGGAAAACATCGAACGAAGAACGGCATTATTAGCTAAAACACGACCTGCAACTAATAAAATTGCAGTTGAAAAAATCAAGGTTGCCAGATGTAATAAATAAGATTTATCTGGGGTTTCTCCTGGAAATTTTGTATCGTTTTTCATGGCTGGAAAGTTTGATTTACATATAGTTCAACTTCTTTACCTGCGGGTATAACCCAAACGTTAGTGCGTTGATTCTGTCTTCTAGAGATAGCTTGTTGATTGCGTTGGTTAAATTGGTTAGCTATATTAGTCGCACCCCCTTCCAAAACGCCGGCTAAGATGTTGCGTCTGCTGGAGTTGTTAGAACGATTCCTCTGTCTTCTGTAGCATGCGTTTCTCTCTTCACCTTCAGGATAATCACTACAGTACTCGAAGTATTGATAATCAGGACGATTATATATCTCTGCTGCTTTAGCAGTACCACTCAAGACGAATCCTGCTACATCCGATAGCACCGTAGACCCTCCTTGATTGGAAAATTGGCTTGCTATGAGAGGTTTGCCTTGAGGAGCGCGAATCGTTAGTGCATTTGGCGGTAAGCTTTTTTCTATGAAGCTGTTATTATTTGGGAGAATAACTTTGACTACATCCAACTGTACGAAGCCTTGCTCGGAAATAGAACGAAGTTGAGCTAAGAACTGGGTTTTTGCAGGTAAAGCGATCGCACCATCCACAGATTTTAATGGCTCTTTCAAAGTCGCTACAAATACGTCTTTGCCGCTTTCGTCTTTTCTATTGCTATTAGTAGTTTGTCTGGTAGTTTCCCCGAATACAGCGGTCGCAAATACTGCTTTCGCCTTAGTTCCTACAGCCACGGATTTCGGGGTCTGCTGTTTTGTTTGGCTGACCGCAGGAGGGGTTGACTCTTCTTCTGGTTCGTCGTCTGGGTCGGTATTTCTTGCCTGTAACCGAGTATTATTAGGAGGTGGAGGAGGAGTTGCTTGAACAGCACTTGTACCAGTGATAGAAACCATACCGTAGCTACCTAATTTTGCTAACTTTGCCCATTCCTGAAGCGGGTCTGGTGTGGGTTTGGGAGTTGCTGTAACTATTTGCCGAGTGTTTGGTGCAACTATCGGCAAACGTGATGGTAAAATTTGAGAATTAGCAGGCTTTTGTGCGATCGCCTTTTGTGGAATCGGCTTTTGTGGAATCGCCTTTTGGGGAACAGAGGGTGCTTTAACGATACGCTCAATAGTGACTGTGCGAGGCACATAAACTGTTCGCACGGGTGTTTGTATCCTTTGCAGTGGTATCCTCGGTGTATTGACAGAAGCTGACCGTTGTGCTTTTGGAGTCGGTCGAGATGCAATCTGAGTCGGTGTTGGTTTTTGAAGTCTCAGCTTTTGTTGTGCTGCTTTCACCGCTTCTGCTTGTTCAGTCAGGGCTAATTTAGTTTTTAAAGTCTCTAGTTCTGATTGTAGCTGTTGCGGGCGGGAATCGGTGATTGGTTGCGATCGCGTGGAAACAGAATTATTTTTTTTTGGCTGTTGCTTGGCAGGGTTGATTAGCTGCGACAAAAACACCCCAGCCACCAAAACTATACCCAAAGTACCAGCACCCACCAAGCCTAACTTAGCAAACGGGTTAGATGAAAGAGGTTCCTTAGTCCGAACTTCTTGAGGTTCAGACGAAGGTTGTACCAAAGAAGTTGATTCTTCTACTGCTTGGTCGGTATTAACAGATGAAGATTCTTCTTCCAAACCAACCAATCTTGCCATCCGTGATTCCCAATCTAAAGAGTCTAATTCGGGTGGACTAACTCGATTTGGTGGCAAATTTTCTGGAGAAATTGAATATCCGGTCATAAGTAATTTTAAATTTAAAATTCAATAAAGTCATTGTGGCAGGCGTTTTCAGCAGTGACTAGATATAAATTCAACGTGCAATTACTTAGTATAGTTTAACTTATAATTTTATGAACATTTTTTATCTTGTATTTCACAGTATACGTAGTATACGTAGGGTGTGTTAGGACATTCGTCCTAACGCACCGTCCTGATGTCTCGGTGCCGTACTCTCGTCTAACGCACCCTAGTATATTTCAAAAATCAAATATTAGTCCTATAGTTTAACTTATAATTTTATGAACATTTTTTATCTTGTATTTCACAGATATTATAAATTTTTAATCTAGCTTCGCCAAGCCGATAAGCTGCCAAGTTCAAAGGTAACGGTGAGTTTGGTAGTGAAGCAGCTTGTTCATCAATTGCTCTCACTAAAATTTGTTTATTAAAGGAAACTGATTTTCCCAATCTATCAGAATTTGTAAAAATTATTTGATTAGCAAACATTTCCACCTTCCACTTCCCATCTTCTATTTTTGTGGGTTGAGAAATGCTTTGTATAACCAATACATTTTCAGTTCCTCTACTTAAGTTTTCAGTGGGACTAATTTCTGATTGTAATTTGGGCTGCAATTCATTCGCTATTAGTTCAGAACTAACTTCCCAGACAGTTTTTGGCTGCTGTTGCTGCGACCAAGTAAGCATTAAAGTCATAGTTTCACCCACAAAGCGCCGAATAGTCTCAGGATCTCGCTCTAAATTTAGTTTGGGGTCTACTGTTATCGCATGTCCATCAGCAAGTTGCACTAAACTTTGAGGTGTTAATCGTCGCTGTAACTGCTGCAACATAGACCAGTGGAAGAACAGTACTAATAAAGTCAGCAAATGCAAACCAAAAGTTGCGACAGCAAATAATGGTAAAATACTGCTTTTCTTATTTTCCGACTTAAGTATCTGCATTAACATTCTCCCAAATAATACAACTTACGCAAAAACTCTCTTCAACTCTTATTTCTTTGCGTCCTTCGCGTCTTCGTGGTTCGTTTTTCATTATTCGGCGTAAGTCATGAAGAAATTTTTTATTTAATAAAACTATCAGTTATTTGTCTATTACCGCATACATTTATATCTTGATTCTGATTATTGTATTCATCGATTAAACATAAATTACGAATCTCGTAAATTTCTAATTTATCAGCGCGGACGCTATAAATTGCTTTTTGCAGAACAGTGGTATTATCAACTTGTGGATCGGCAAAAGAATCTATTGCCCGGACAAGTAAATCTTTATTAAAACGAGTTACTATTGTTCTATTGTCAGCTTGTCTTTTTTGAATCAGGTCAGCTACCATCCCAACTCGCCATTTACCCAAACCAATTTTTTCAGGTGGATAAACTCGTTTAATAGCTAACTGTCCGGAAATAGCTTGACGAGGGTTATTAGAAAAAACTTCTGGGGGTGTCATTTCCGCAATTTGGCTTAAGAAACCTTTGCGAAAATCTTCAGATAAAGCAAAACTGGCTATCCAACTTGTAGTACTAACTTTTTTGCTACCACCGCGTAAAGTTGAAATTGATATTCCTGCATCTGCTTGAGGTTGTGTAACTTCTTCGATAGATTGTGGTGGAAGTTTTCCCGACCAGTTAAACATTGATGTCATCGTTTTACTGACGAATTGCCGAATTGCTTCAGGTTGTCTTTCCACATCAGGAAGATTTGCTGGTTTGCCATCTATTAGTTGGACAAAGTTAGGAGGTTTTCTCAAGCTGAGTTGGCGAATATTTATGCCTTGAAATATTAATAAAAATATAGCCGATAGATGCAAACTGAAAGTAGCGATCGCAAAAATTGTTAAAATACTTCCTGTTCGTTGTCTTTTCTCCAGCAAACGTACCATTTTCTCATCCCCCTTACTTGAGATTTATACTCTCTCCCTCACCCACGAAGCCGTATTGCTGATAGCACTAAAGACTGCAAATGCCCCAGCAGCAGCCACAAATAAAGATACAATCGGGGCTAAAATTCCCAGAAAAATTATAAACCACATTAAATCAGGATCGGCATTAATATCTTGTCCCGGACCATTAACAATAACTGCGGCAGTTAATATGGCAATAATATTAAATGAAATCTTAGAAATCCCTATCGATAAAAACCCGGTAAGCCATGCAAAAATTGGTTTACCAGCTACAGGTAGTAAAGATGCACCCACAGCTATAGGTCCCAAAGCTGCTATCAGCAACATTGTCGCTTCTATCAAATTTTGAAAAGCATATTGCAATGAAATTAAAAAGTTTTTGATACTAGTTTGGACTGTAGAACCCAACAAAGAATCAAATGAATTATCCGAGATATAACCTGTAGGATCTGCAATATTATTTACTTTATTTTCTAGTTTATATATCCAATTTTTATCTCTTCCGTATAAATTTTTATATTCCTCCAAGAGTTTGTCAGCTTCTTCCTTAGCTTTCCTAAAGCATTCATTTTGTTGTTCACCAGTAAGGGACTGGCAAGGACGCAATAAAGAACCGACTATATCTTCAGCAACACTCATATTCAGTGCTTGCTGATAAGTTTGATTAGCGTCTGCTGTTGTCACTACTTGCTGATTCACTCCATTGAGATAATTCCTTACCCCTAGTGTAAAATTGGACAATACAGTGCCGTTTCCGGAATTGGTTAATAGTATCACTACTACAAAAGGCCAAATTAAAGCCGATATTGGACGGGAATAATCGCTGTTGATAGCATCTTTTAGCCACTGTACCATAAAAAACAGTAGGGTTCCGACGGCAAAAAAGGTACCCAGATTCGTCAGCGCTCCATATAAATTATTAGTAGTGTCATTTTGTAATAAATCTACCCATTGTAGCTGCCAACCATCGGCAATACTTGTAGCGGTTGCGGCTCCAGCTCCATTGACGAGAACATCATCATTATTGCCAATTTGAAGTAAAAAAGTTGGGAAAATATCTTTCATTTTTATAGATTTTCTTTAAAAGGAAGTTAAGGCTCAATTAAATTATTTATGATAAGTGTAAAGAAATTTTAAGTGTAGGGTGTGTTAGCGCAGCGTAACGCACCAAATTGGTCAATCATGGTGCGTTAGGCGAATGCCGTAACGCACCCTACTACTTCAGCCGCTTAAAAGACTTGATATGAGCGGTAAACCGCTCACTACGTAAGAATACGTTCTTAATCATGAATTTTATTTATTTTCTCTGCCAAACAAATCTGTTTGAGAAGTGGTTCGCAAAAGTCGCGCTGCTTCTGCGGATGCGTCTACTCTTCTAGCACGATTTGTATCTTCCATTTGCTGAGAAAGACTTGCGAGATTTAAATTAGTGTATTGCAAAGATTGATTCGTCTGTATTGTTTGACCAAGTGTTTCGGCTACAATTTTTACTTGTTCGCGTTGTATTTGAGTTTGTTGCTGTTGATCGCGGATACCAAGCAATTGTGCTAATCCTAATGGTGATTGTCCAGTTCCAGGATTTATCTGAACTTTCTCAATTTCTCGTTGAATATAATCTAGAAAATTTGGCTGATTTTCGTCGGAAAACACGCCAATACTTTCCAGTCTGTTTTCAGTATCTTCTAACTTGTTTTTTGACCTAATTTGACCTTCACCCAAAATACCTGCGGCTGAACTACGAGTAATTAAACGATTTCTTTCATTACTAACTAAAGTTGAACGTACTTCAGGATTATTTTCAAACTTATCTGATATGGAGCTGATAAATCTCTCATTTTCTCCGGTATCAAAAGGGTTAGGTATTTTAAATTCTCCTGTTACGTTAGGAATGGCATATTCAGATTGAAGTTCTAGTTTTAAACTGTCGTTTCCATTTACATTTACATTGTCTGTAAAATAAGTTTGTAAATCGTTAGAATATGATTTAAAATCAGTCCAAACTTTGCCTAGTTGGGCTGTTGCTGGTAGGATGATGAGGAATGATAGAGAAAGTGTTAAAAGGGTGATTTTTTTCATGGGTCTGAATCGGGAAAAATATCTATAGGAATTTAGTACTTTATTTTATTCAGTAGTTCAACCATATTAAAGGCAAAACCTCTCCCTGACTTTGACTGGCGTCAAAGTCGTCCCTCCCCTACAAGGGGAGGGAAATATACTTTCCCTTATAGAGGAAATGTACTCCCCCTTCCCTTGTAGGGAAGGGGGTGGGGGGTTAGGTCTTTTTAACATTGCTATGTTAACTACCACGTAATGAAGCTACTAATTGACGTGCAAATGTAGAAATTGCTTCATATTTATCGCTGTGATGTCGCATAATTTTACTCCGTGCTGCTTGTTCGTTGGGGTTGTTAGCAACTACTGCTAATTGTTCGTAACCTGGATAATAGCGGCAGAAGGTATAAATACCGTTATTATCTAACAGCCATTGGCTATAAATGCCTTCTTTGCGAGGAAAGAAGTTTTCTGAAGCATTGCGAGAAATAATTTCACGGGGATATTTTAATATATCCATGAAACTATCGACGGCAACGGGTTGAATGCGTCCGATTAATCGTGTGCTTAAGTTTTGTAAAATTTTCGATGCGGCTTTAGATTTGGCGATGGTATCGGGGTCTTGTGCTGATAAAATAACTCTAATTCCAGCTTTTGCACCATTGGCACAAATTCTGCCAACTAAGTCAGCAATTTGGTCAAATTCAAATAAAATTGGTGCTTCATCAATGAAGAATATGGAAGCTGGACTGCTGAGTGCGCGTCGTAATGCTGCTGAATAAGCACTTAAAGATAGCACTGCTGCATCTTCATTATCTGAGAGGTTTCTCAAAGCAAAAACCAAAAGTTGTGCATCGGTGGGAAAGCTAGATGGTGCAGAAATCGATTGTCCGACGCGACTTGAAAGCCAAAACCGCAAGCGCAATTGAATTTGACTTAAGGCATCTTCAACTCTGCCACTTACAGAGTTGATTTGTAGATGTTCTGTTGTGCAAAAATAGAGAAAGTCTCTTAATGTGGGGGTTTTCTGCCAAGCTGGACTGCCAAATCCCCCTGCAATTGCGATTCGATATCGCTCTTTTATACCTTCATCTGCAAAGAATGCTGTTAAAGCCAAATTAAGAAGCGATCGCACGGTTTGCGATAACAATGGATTTTCTGTGGATGACCCTAAAACCATTGTCATTAAAGCTGATTCTAAAAAGGCTGTATAATCGAGCAGGCGATCGCGCTGTTGATCTGGATCTAGCGATCGCAAGTCTGGCTGTTCAAATAAGTTATTCGATTGTTTAGAAATATCAAAATATGCTCCACTCTCCATAAACTCTGTATAGTCGGTGAAGGTAGATGTCCCATCTGGTTTGGGAAAATCTAACGCGACTACCGGAATATTATGCGCTAAAGCTTGAGTTAAAATTCCTGACACCAATACTGATTTACCTGCGCGAGTTGTCGCAAATAGCGCTAAATTTTTATGTTCGTCAAATAAATCTAAATATACCGGTGTTCCTCCCTCTTCGGCAATCAATTCAAAACCTTGGCGATCGCTAGATTTAGTTAATACTAAAGGCATTAATCCTGGTACTTCACTTGTTAAATACAACTGCCGACGGTTGAAGGGTTTTGCTAACAAACCTTCCCAAACTATCGGTAAAGTTTGCAGCCAAATTTTCCAAGCATATTCTGTTTCTCTAATTACCCTTGCTGGACGTTGAAAACAGTTTTCAATATATCTTATTGCTTCCTCTAATTTCTCCACACTTGGACGATGTACAAAAATCGCTATCCCCGTATAAATAGGTACTGCACCTTCATATAATTGTTCTTGTGCTGCTACGGATTTTCTTAATTTTAATTGAGCGTTGACATCAATTGTTCGGCTTTTTTCTTGAGCGATCGTTGCTGTCACATTCGACTGCTTCAGCACTCGTTGCAATGTATTTTTTACTATTGCTGGATTTGCCGCAGTTAATTCACAAAAAATCTCTGTATCAACAACCGTTTCTCTTGCCAACAATTCCCATAAATAGCGCAGTTGAGAAGATTTATTTTGCCAACCACCAGGTTTTTCTAAAAATGTTAATGCACCAATATAATTATTCTTAACATGAACCCACGAGCGATCGGCGCAAGGTACATCAGATTCCATCAGCAAAGTTGTACTGTGGATATTATCTACAAGTAATTTAGTACTAGCTAAATCTGAATAAGCTTCTTCGTGTAGTCCATTTTCATCTAAAGTCATTAATTGCGGAATTTCTATCGGTGGGGTATCATTAAATCTTCTCCATATTTCTCCCCAAAGTTCATTACTAGTTAATGGCTTAACATCCAAAGCCATTTGATTGGATAATATTTGTTCCCAGCGAGAAAAACCTTGTTTGTAAGCATTGGTTACAATGGTTTCTATACGCTGATTTTCAACTTCTGCTATATCTCCTTTGAATTTCAACCACCACGATTCAGCTTTTGCCAAAAGCCTTTCTATCGAATCATCTGTATTGGTGGAGTTGGGTTCAACGGTATAAGTTACATAAATTTTGAGAAATTTCGGTTTGCGAATACCAGAAACAGTAAGTTCTTTTGTTCTTGCTCTTTCCGCCATTAACAAGTATTTTAAATCTTTTGATGGCGTTTGTTTGATGATTGAACTTAGTTCTTTTTGTCGCTTTTTATCGGAACTAAAAGAACTCAAATGAAAGGTTATTCTTTCATTAGCGGGAATGTCTTTTAAACCCGATTCAATATTACTAATAATTGCATCTATTTGGTCTGTTCTTAAAGTTGTATGAATACCTCGACATTCAAAACCAAAAACAAAGCAAAATCTATTTTTTTGAGTTCCCTTTGTCAAAAGATAAGCGCCTATATCACGTCCCCCAAGTGAGACGCGCAACATTGTCGCTAGGTGTAAAGCATCTTCAAATGGTGTTAATCTCTCGCTACCTGCGACGCCGACGCTTTGTTTTCCGATTTTTTGCTTCATGGTTTACGAATAGTATGCTTTGATAACGAGCAAAGCCTCTAGTCCAAGCAGGAACACCAACAAATTTACTTAAAAAACGCCAACTCCTACCACCTGTTAATATCCACCAAGTCGCCATTCCCCAAATAGTAATTAGTATCGTCCACAACCATTTTTGAAAGTCGTCCGGAAAAATTCCCCCAAAAATTCCATTGATGATAAAATAAGCAGCTAGGGCAATAAGCGTCCAAGGAAGGACTTGATCGGCGGGAATTGGTCCTAATGAAGGTTGGCTTCCTAAAATTTGATTGACTGGACGAAAGTCTTTTTCTTTGTCTTGAGTCATGAAATTTTTAGCTTTTTTTCATTTTATCTAAATAAATTATTTACTAGTATCGCCAATTATAAAGCCTGTGAGAACATCAGCAATTGTCACGGCGACAACTACTAATAAAGGAGTTCTGGCGATAGTTTGCCAATCTTCATCTTTGCGAACTGCGTTAATAACACCAATCAAAGAAACTGCTATGTAAAGTAGGTAAATTGCCCGCAAAACATTGAATATTAAGCTAACTGCTGCTTGGGTACCATCGTTTGTTCCTGCATCTTTTGTGAGAGTGCCCCTAAAAAAATCTTCAGCTCTCTTAAAAAATTGGGCTTGTGCGGGAACTGCAAAATAGTCTAACCAAAATAAACTCAAGACGATCGCTACTGCTAAGATTTGTAACAATATGAGCGATCGCCTGGGTAGATGTACCTGATGCCCAATTTGCTGTATAATTATTGTAATTAAACTACCAACAAGTAGACAAAAAAGCAGGATAGGACTTTTCAGGCTGATAACGCTTAGAAATACTGCACAAGCAATCAAAAATGGAACAGATTCAATCAGCCGAAAACGCCAGGATTCGAGTGTTCCTGTCAATTTCGGAGATATTTTGCTCGCACTACGTGTCAAAGTTTTGAGAAAAACTATCTCATGAATACTTTGTTTGGACATGAATTTTACTATTACTTCTGAAAAATATATTTTATACATTATAGAAGAAGTAGCATCAAATTCGTCGTGAATCAGCATAACTGCCAGTATTATAGTTAACTTATCGCATCACTTGCCGCATAACTTCCCTAAACCTGAAAAAATCGCTTTCAGGTTACGAAAATTAATCAAAAGTTAAACTTTGACACATGAATCAAGGTTTTTGTCAAGTGTAATTTAGAGGCGATCGGCAAAAATATCTTTAGTGGTTGGTGGTTGGTGGTTGGTGGTTAGTGGTTGGTGGTTGGTGGTTAGTGGTTGGTGGTTAGTGGTTAGTCGTAAACAACCATCAACCAACATAGGACTTACGCACTCTTTCACGGAGTAACGAACCACGAAGACACGAAGGACACGAAGGAATAAGAGTTCCAGAGATATTTTGCGTAAGTCCTACAACAACTATCAACCAACAACTATCAACTATCAACTATCAACCAACAACTATCAACTATCAACTATCAACCACCAACTATCAACCAACAACTATCAACCAACAACTATCAACCACCAACTTTGATATCGCTGCGTTCTACATAATAAGAACCCAAGACAATAGCATCCATATGAGTTCTTAAAAAACACAGAATGGCTTCATTAGGAGTCCTAACAATTGGTTCATTTTCGTTGAGGGATGTGTTGAGAACGACGGGAATACCAGTGCGTTGAGCAAATGTATTTATCAAGTCCCAATAAAGGGGATTGGTACTGCGACTGACACTTTGTAAGCGTCCAGTACCGTCAACATGGGTGACGGCAGGAATTTGTTTCCTTTTTTGAGAGCGAACTGTAAAGACTTTTTCCATGAAAGGCACCGGCGCATCAATTTCAAAGTATTCGCTGACCTTTTCTTCTAAAATACTAGGAGCGAAGGGGCGAAATTTTTCCCTAAATTTGATTTTCAAGTTGATAATATCCCGCATATCAGCACGACGCGGATCGGCTAAAAGTGAGCGATTACCTAAAGCTCTAGCACCAAATTCCATCCTACCTTGAAACCAACCGACTACTTTACCTGCACACAAAGCATCTACAACATGATTTAAAAGTGCATCGCGCTCTAATTTTTTAGGTTGCAAATTGTAGTGTTGCAAAGCTAACAAACATTCTTCATTACTAAATTCTGACCCCCAGTAAGCATGATTTAAAACAAATTTTCTCGGTTGTTTTAGCATTTGATGCCACACATAAAAAGCTGCACCAAAGCATGTGCCGTTGTCAGCCGCACCGATGGGAGTGTAAATATTTTTAAAGGGAGTATTTTGGGTGATTTTACCGTTAGCGACAGAGTTCATAGCTACACCACCGACCAAACAGAGATTTTCGCTTTTGTAGCGATCGCTTAAACGATTTAGCAGATGAAAGATAATTTCTTCAGTCACAGCTTGCACAGATGCGGCAATATTTTGATGCTTTGATGTCACTTCCGATTTCGGATCTCGCGCTGCACCGAGTAATTTTTCTAACTCTGGGCTGTGGAATGGTTGAACAGTTGGAGAACCACTTTCCCAATTCATAGCAATACCTTGGGTGTGGTGGGTAAAGTAGTCTAAATTTAATTCAAAGCTGTCTCCTTTAGGATATATAATTCGGCGAAAGGCTTCTAAATATTCAGGTTCGCCATAAGGAGCCAATCCCATGACTTTATACTCATCCCCGTAAGCGGGAAAGCCCAGGTATAAAGTAACAGCATTGTAGAGATAGCCGACGGAATGGGGATAGTGAGTGCGAGAAAAATATTCTAACTCGTTACCGCGTCCGGCAGCTAACAGAGTGCTGACAAAATCTCCCATCCCGTCGATTGAAAGAATTGCCGCTTCTTCAAAGGGAGAAACAAAAAAACTACCAGCCAAATGGGTGGTATGATGTTCTAAGTTATGGATTTTGGCGCGAATATCTTCGCTTTGGCAGTGACAAGCATCGGCTAATTGTTGTAAAAGACTGGCAGATTTACTTTGCTTGTTAAATCGATCCAAAAGCGATCGCACAGAAGGACGATTTTGCAGAGTAAACAGCAGCTTGCGATTTAAGTTGGCTTTCGGATTGAAAGATACAGCCACATGTTCTAAATCTGCCGCACTAATACCACCCACTTTTAAACAACTTCGGATAGATTCTGCGGGAAATCCAGCCCAATGTTTAACTCGATTAAACCGTTCTTCTTCAACTGCGGCAATGAGTTCACCGTTTTGGATTAAGCAAGCTGAAGCATCGCCATGATAAGCGTTAATTCCCAGGATGTTCATATGATTAAGTTTGATAAACTAATGTAGAAAAAGCAGAATTAAGGTTTGAATTTCTCAGCTTCAATCAGATGAATTGCTAGCAGAATTTCTGCCAAGATACGCTGAAGTGCGTAATACCAACCATGCCAACCGTCAAAAATACCGCCTTTGACAATCAGGCAATAAAATAAAACAATGAAGGGAGCCAGGATTTTTTGTTTGCGAATGCGATCGCCCAAGCTGAGTTCGCTATTTGCAGTTTCTAATATCTTTTTGGCTTCAATCACCATATAGCGGTCTTGTGCCCATAACCAGCGACTTAGAGGTTTGCGATCGTCATGGTGAATATAGGATGAAAGCATCCTAGATTTACCATTAATCTTTAGCAACTGAGTATGACCATCATCTATATAAATAGCCTTTTCTTGGCGAAAAAGAACTTGACGTGGTGGCAATATTGTGCCTCTTAAAGGTTTGCCAAAAACACAGTATTTGAAGAAAGCAAAGTAGCCATCGATATCTTCATCTGCTGGCAAAGATGCGATTTCAGCGGTTAGTTCATCAGTGATGATGTAGTCTGCATCAAGGGAAAGAACCCATGCGGATGTAACTTGTTCTAGTCCATAATTCCATTGAGTTGCATGGGTATCAAATTTCCTTTGCATTAGTTGCACTTCAGGATATGAGTTGAGAATTTCCAGAGTTTCATCGGTGCTGTAACTGTCAATGACAACAATTTTTTTTGCCCAACTAAGATGCTGGAGAGTGCGATCAATATTTGGCGCTTCATTATAGGTGAGAATCAGCGGAGTTACTTCGTCAAGCATATACATTTACTTACGAATTTCCACAACCATGACAGATCCCATAATTGAAGGGAAATACCTACTTAAAGCTGCAAATGGTTGTCTGCGTTCAGCTCCATAAAAAGCAAAATCTTTGCTGAAACCACAATGATTTAAAAACCTCTTAATTTCAGCTTTATTAAAATACCGAATATGCTGCCATTCCCAAATAGGAATTTTATGTCCCTCTGTTCTTCTAGGTACACCCATTAATAGGTAATACAGCCGATTGATAATCCAGCCATGATTCGGGGTACTTAAAACTAATCTTCCACCCGGTTTGAGAATTCGATATATTTCCTGAGCGACTTGTTCGGGAAAGAAAAGGTGTTCTATATTATCTCCCCAAAAAACCTCATCAAAAAAATTATCTTCATAGATATAAGGAGTATCTTCAATATCTTTTTGAATTGCATTGACTTTTATTTTCACGAGTTTTTGCACTCCGGCTACAGTCCACTCAATGGCATACACTTCATAGCCTTTATCAAGAAAAAACTTACTGATAGTTCCATGACCTGCTCCTAAATCTAACAATCGCTTGCCATTTACTTGAGGATAAATTCGCTTCAAAACATGATTTCTTTCATAACCATCAAATTCACTTAAACCTTCAGACAGATATTCTGTATAAACTTCGTCATAAAAGCGTTGAATTGTCTTTTTTTCCATGATATATCCTATTTCGTTGTTGTTAATAATTGTTCAAAATTAGACAGATAGACGTTAGCAATTTGCTGATAGCTAAATTCTTGTGCTTTTTGCACAGCTTTTGCACCCATTTTAGTAGTCGTTTCCCAATTGAGTATTGCTGAGACTAATGTAGCTGAAAGATTTTTGGCGGCATCGGTGTTTTTATGATTAAAAAAATATCCGGTTTTTCCTGATTCAATGAAGTCTCTAAAACAAGGTAAGTCGGAAACTACTGGTACAAGACCTGATGCCATTGCTTCTAAAGGGGCTACTCCAAAAGACTCGCCTTTTTCTGCTAGCGAAGGATAGCAAAATATATCGGCTTGACGATACGCTTCAGCTAGTTTGTCTACATCAAATATAGGCTCTAAAAATTCAATATTTAATTTTTCAGCTTGCAATTTGAGACTGCGTAAATATTTATCTCCGCCACCACCTTGATTTTCTTGTTGTGGACCAATAATTCTCAGTTTAGCGGTAGAAATTTGTTGCGCCAAGATTAAGAATGCATCTACAAGCAGATGGATACCTTTTTCTGGATGAATTCTGCCGACATAAAGAATAACTTTCTCTTGATTGGCGAATTTAGAAGAAGTTGCGGGAAAAAATATACTCGTATCAATAGGATTGGGGATAACTTTGATTCGCGGTATGAGAAGAGGATATTCTTGCGCGATCGCCTCTTTGACTGCCTGCGATACAGCCGCAAAGCAAGCTACTTTTGTATACAGACGATATTGTCCTTTGGGAAAACGAGCCGAATTCACCACAATTCGCCCCGAAGAGAAACGTAAAGCCGCAAATACAGGCAACCAAAAGTCGTTGATGACCAAAATATCGGCACGCGGCAAGGTGGGAAAAATCAACAAAGCATAAAGCAAATCTTTGATTAAATCCAAGCGAATATTAGTACTTTGAGGCAGTCCCCCACGTCGAATGTATTCAACACCATTGATCGTTTCTGTTTGAGGCTGTCCTGGATAACAACGACAGAGAATTCTCACTTGATGACCTCTGTTAGCAAATTCTTCTGCTAAACCTTGCCAAAGTCGAGGAATGGCACCTCCTTGCACCGCCGGCACGGGCAACCAAGGTCCGGTAGCAATGGAAATAATCACATTAGTCTTCCCAATTAATAACCATAGGAATGAGCGCAAAAACCTCTCAAACTCTCCCAAACTCTGTGAACTCTGCGCCCTCTGCGGTAGCCTCCGGCAACGCCAAGGGCGAACGTTTTTTCATAACGAGTGCGCTCATTTCTGAACCATAAAACTGAACAAAACTTGGTGGCTCACCACCACCAATAATCCAGTGATATAGATTTACCATCTTCCTAGAGATAGAATTCCAAGAATATTTTACTGACACCAAATTTCGTCCTTTTTCACCCATTGCTTGCAGTTCGTTAGAGGACATTTCCATCGCTTCAATCAAAGCAATCATTAATGCCTGCTGATTGTCTTCTACCCACCAACCGCAGCCGTAGGTTGCCAAATCCTGCCAAGGAGTATTCTTGGTGGTTATGGCAGGCACACCATAAGCTAAAGACTCAGCTATTACCATGCCAAAATTCTCTGAGTGACTTGGTAAAATAAATAAATCACTATTACTGAGCGCGGAAAATTTCTGCTGTCCCGACAACATACCAGTGAAAGTTACTCGTTGTTGCAAATTCAATTGTTCTACTAACAATTCTAATTTTGCTTGGTAGCCAATTAAATCAGGTCCAGCAATTATTAAATGCCAGTCGAAAAATTTCGCGGCTAATTTTTGCCAAATGTAGAGTAAATTATCTATACCTTTTTTGGGATGCAATCGAGAAAAAAACAGCAACCATTTCTTATCAATTAGTTCCGGAAATAATTCTGTTAATACTTCTTTGCTCGCTTGTTGATTGCAATCAGCAAGATGCACACCATTAGGAATCAGAGCGATCGCTTGCTGCAAATTAAGTTGACGAATAGAGTTTGCTTCTTCACTAGAGGTAGCGTGGAAAACTGTAGCACTATGTAAATTTTTGCGCTCGTACAGCGACCAGGCAAGCCACTTTTTGATGCGACTGCGCTTTAAAGACCAAGACTCAAGCATACCGTGAGGTGAAATTACCAAAGGCAAATGATGCGATTTTGCAGCTTGCCGCGCATAAAGATTGGGAAACATCCACAAACCATGATTGTGAACTAAATCTAATTCTGTTGATGCTAACTGCGATAAAGCATGACTGGCTTGGGGATGAAATCCTCGCATGTGTTGGCTTAAAAAGGTAGCGGGATAGCTATGTAGTTTGACATTTGCAGGTATAATTTGGCTACCAAGTTGTTGATAATCTAGAGTGAATAAATGAGATGATATTCCTTGATTGGCAATGGTTGCTGCTAGGTCTGCAACTAAATGTGCAGTGCCGCCAGTGTTTTGGTTAATACTTGCAACCACATGACAGACTTGGGGCTGATCTGTAGTTGTATTTACTGGTTTAACGGCTGAAAAATTAAGTCTCATTGATTATTGAGAGATTGGTGCAAAATTTTGCATCAGTTCTGCCAGAGTTTGTTTGAAATTTCGGAAGCCAAATGTATCAATTACTTTTTGTCGTAAAGCTTCTGGTTGATACATTAAATGATTGGGATAAGTACCTTGTAAAATTTGGATGAGAGTTTGAGCGATCGCATCCACATCTTGAGGATCGACCAAGGCTCCAAGTGTACCGTGACATAAGGCATCAATTGCACCATCTTGATTTCCCCCTACAGTCGGTTTGCCACAAGCGAGTGCTTCTAAATAGACTATCCCAAATCCTTCACCTCGACTGGGCATGGCAAAAACATCGCTCATATTGTAATAATCGCACAGTTCGCTATCTGCAACAAAGCCTGCTAAGGTAACGCAATCTTGCAAATTGAGATCGACAATTAGCTGTTCAATCCGGGAGCGATCGTTGCCTTTGCCAACTAGAATGTAATGAACATCTGGAAGCTGTTGTTTAATTTTTGGTAAAGCGTGTAAAATTTGGTCATAGCCTTTGTAGGCATCAGTATTAGCTAACCGAGAGACGGTTAAAATAATTGGTTGTTGGGGTTTGAGTTTGTATCGCTCTAACAAATGTAACGGTTTGCCATCAATTTTGAAGCGACTGGGGTCGAAGGTGTTGGGTAAAAGAGATATTTTACCTGGATCTAGGTTCTGTTCTTTCAGCAGGCGATCGCGCGTGTAACTGCTGACAGCTAAAATGCGATCGGCATTATTTAGAGCAGTTTTCAGGGTAGGGTTGGTGATATTCCAAGCATCTACCCCGTGGGCAACAGTCCAGTAAGGTGTGCCCATTAAGCGTTTTAGCAAATAGGCAACAACTGTAAAATTGAGATGAGAGGCAATAACTAAGTTAGGACGTTGCCAGAGTCCATGTCCGAAAATTTTAGCCGCAAATACAACTGTCCGCAGAGCGATCGGCGAATTTCCGGCAAAATGAAATCTAGTCTTATTTATAAAAGAAAAATATTCTCTTGACCGAGTATCATGTTTCAGAAAAACATCATAATCAATCTGAGGATATAAGCTTTGTAATGCTTCTAGCAAAAAGGCTGAGTAAACTTGAATACCTCCTTTAAATTCAAAAATATCAGGAAACCATAAATGTAAATCTAAACATTTATCTTTTTCATATTGGCGACTTTCTGGCTTTTTTAAGAAAATATTTGATGTAATTAATCTCATCTCCCACTCCCTGAAGGTAAATGCAATTCCCTACACTGCTGGATTCCCAAATTTTTCATCAATTGCTTGTTGATAAAGCTCAACATATTCATCAATCATTTTTTCGGCTGTAAATCTTTGAGAATTAATAAATCCTTTTGACTTAAGTGTTTCTAGCGTGTCAAGATGGCAGATAATTTTTTCTGCTGCTGACTGGGGATTGTCTGGTTCTATGTATATAGCTGCTTCTCCCCCGACATCATTCATTGGCTGGCGATTTGATGTAATCACTGGACAACCACACGCTTGAGCTTCTATAATGGGCCAGCCAAAGCCTTCTTGCAGGGAAGGAAATAGTAAAGCAGTTGCAGCAGAATAGAGCGATCGCAAATTCTCGTTATCAACTTCTACTAACTCTATTACTTTTTCAGCCAGATTATGAGTTTTGATAAACTGATACATTTCATCAGTCATGGGTTTTCCTGCCATAACTAAATAAAATGGTTGTTGCAGTTTACACATCAGTGCCTGAAAAATAGATAAAACTCCTAGCCGATTTTTGTACCAATGATTTGCCCCTACATGCAGAATAAATCGACAATCTAGAGGAATTCCCAAAGCTGCTAAACGTTGCTTGGCATCTGCTTGAGCCATCGGTTTATACAGATAGTTTAAACCCACAGAAATCACTGTTATATCATTTTCATGCAGAGAACTAAGACGTATCAAATCGCTTTTAGTTTGTTTGGAAACGCACGCGACTTTTTGGGCTTTATTTAGCCCTCTTATCATCATTTTCTGCAATAGTTTACCAGTCCATCCAGTTTGATATCCGGGAAACTCTCCTAAACCACAACGAACTGCTAATAAATCATGACAAGTGACAACATGGGGCGTATTTTGCAAATATTTGGTGTAAATTGCATTGCCATGATCGCAGATGTGAACTACGTCTGCCCAAGATAATGTTTGGCTAAATTGTAATGGAAGAATCAATTTATCAATGTAACCAAACCATTTTATTAATACCTTTGGGGATGACTTAAACATAGTACCAAACCAAGGCTTTGGGCGAATTACACGCACTTTATGACCAAGTTTAGTTAAGTAAATTTCTAGCATGGAAGCAAACAAATCCATGCTTTGTATGGCATCTGGTTGGTAATTAGCTAGCAACAAAACTTTCATTACTTTTTAAAAAGTTTGCTTATCATTGAGCGGCTTGATTTGAGATGCCATAACAAACGCTTGGCATTAATTTTTACCTCACCAGGTAACAAAAATGTTGCTAGACTTTTGGCAAAAGCCTGTAATGTTAAGGGTAACAACTGCTTTTGTATTTTCAAGATGTCTTCAGGTGTCATGGTGGCAACTGAGGTGCAAGGAAATGCCGGATACTCTCTCTTAAAACCAAATCCTAAGTAATCCATCACCTCTTGAGTTGGATTATCAATGTACTCAGTATTAACGATGTTTTTTTCACCATGTCCTGCGTTCTCATTACCAACTTGATCGACCTGAAACAGTAAGGTAGTTCTGGTGTAACGATTATCTTGAAAAGGTTCTGCTCTATGTACTCCGTGGATATCGCACAAGATAAGGCTTCCCTTTTTCATCATAAATGTTAGAATATCTTGTTTATAGTTATTATCGATAAAGCGATCACTAAGGTAAATCTCGTGACTATATTTGTGAGACCATTTGTGAGAATCTTTTAGATATTGAAATGGATTTTTAGTTACGTCCGATAAATAAAACAAAAATAATAGTCCCGGCATATTATGTTTGCTGACTAATTGCTTACCAACCTGTCGATTATTGTCTGTATGCCAGGGCATGTGCGATATTTTGCTTGTTTGATAAATTCTATGATTAGTTAGCTTGTAACTGTCAGTAAAATATTCTTTGCATATATCTAAAACCTTTTGAGATGTGATAAGATCGTAGGCTTTTTTGGAGCTACCAAGGCAATGAGTTAAAAATTTTTGATTGTAAGCAGTAACTACACCAACATCATTATTATTAACTATAATTTGATTGAAATCTACGTCTAGAAGTAGTTCTTCAACATACTGTTCGGTCAATGCCTGTTCAAAAACAAAATATCCTTTGCTTTTTAGTTCATTTACTATTTGACTAGTGCTGATATTTTGGAAGTTTAAAGTAAACATAGTTTCATCTGCATCTCGCTTTGATCGCAGCTAGTATATTTGTATTAATTGCCCCTTTTTCTGCACCAATCAGCTAAATAAAATCAGATTTACTCCTTCCTTTTTGGACTGAAAAAAGCAAATTATAATCTTTTTTGTTTGTTCAGGTAAAACCTGTTAATGAGATAAACCAGAACCGCAGAGGCAGATACACTTGATACCACTTCTGCTAGGGAACCGGCTGGATTCATCAAGCCCAGTCCAGGCAGAAACCAGGAAGCAAATCCTACCCAATTACCAGAGAGCAATTTTTGTCCGGCTGTGATATCAAATACTCGCAGCACAGTGCCAAAAAGGATAAATCCGAAAACTACTCCCAATGTACCAAAGTTGAGATAGAACTCTAAAACATTTCCTACTCCTATACTAGTTCCCGGAGGAGTCTCTAAGCCTGTGTATCGGCTGACTAAGTCCCCACTACCCGCAGATACCGGTTTGTTGGGCCATAAAATACGAGGAACTACTGCTATTACTGCTTGCCCCAGCGTTTCACCATCAGCAAATTTAGCCATACCTTCGGAGATGTGGTTGATAGCCATACCCACTCCAATATTCATATTTAGCCGACCATCAATTACTTCTAAATGTTGCTGTTTGTAGACATTAAAAAACTCGAAGTTAGTCATTGTTTTCCATACTTGCTCAATTCGTGACTCGGTACTTTGTCCACCCCAAACTTGAGCGCGGATTATATCGCGATCGCGAAAATAGGTAACTAAGACAGATAAACCTAAAAACATTACCAGCAATCCGATAATTAAGACTTGCCATCGGGGACGGTAAAAAGTGAATACGAATATCAGCACAATCAGAACTGCTGCTACGCCAAAACTAATAAAGCCTGCATTCACCATAGATAAAAAAGGTATACAGCAGGAAATCAACAGCCAAGATAGAAAGGCTTTGTTATCAGCCATGCACCAAGCTTTCCAGCAAGCTAAACATAAACCCACAGACAACAATGAGAAACCCGAACCTGTCAAGGCAGCGACGCTAGGAATTTTACTTAAAATTGGTCCGATAACAAAATAAAAAAGCAGCCCTAATAAAATGTAAGTTTTAGGTAACTTTAAGTTAGGCTGTTTTGGCATCTCCCGCAGCCAAGGGGGTTTGAAACTTCTTAGCAACCAGGGAGCAAGAAATACGCTGCCAAATCCGAATCCTATGACACCAAGCACACTTACTTGAAAACCTGAAATCGTATTTTCTGGGGAGCAACCGACGCTAAGTAAGTAAGCAGACTGGGGATAGTACCACGGAAAGGAATAGATCATGGCTCCAAACCAGTGGTTTATCGATAGATTGAACAAATAACACAGTGGAAAGCCGACGCTGGGTAATTTTCTATTCCATTGACTGTAGACCACCAAACCCATCACTCCCACCCAGACGAATAGCCAGACAATTAACCACTGCCGCTCTACTGTAAACATAGTTACCCAAGCTTTTGTTTCATTTAACTCCTATAAATACTAACAAAGTCAGCAAATATATTTCTTACTCATCAATCATCTTTAATTGCTTTTGACATGCTCTCAAACTGCCCAACAACATAAAAAATACTTGGAAAGATTGCCAAACTCTCTGAGTATTTAGTGTAATTAAAGATTTGACTAACCGCCGGAAAAGAAAGTTAATTCTTTGTTGATAAAGATAAAACAAATCTTTAGGCTCTAATAAATTTATATATTTGGGAATAATTTCCAAAAATTCTCTAATATCTCGATGAGTTTGGAACGATTTAGAAGAAACACTACTTACATTTTGCCTGTACAAAATTAATGTTCTAGGAATGTACTCAACAGCCCATCCTCTCTTAAGAGAACGCAGCAGCCATTCCCAATCAGCTTGGTATGGAAATTTATGATTAAAGCTTCCACAATCTTCACGCATTTTAACCCGAATAGCACAACCTGATATATGCCACCAGCAACCTTTAAGTAAAGTTCCCCTAACGGCATCATCATTACCCTCAATTACTTCAAGTTGTTTATCAGGGTCATCCTCTCCCTGTTTTATAGAACCATCAGGCATTAAATTATCCCAACTGGAGCAAATACTACCTATGTTTTCTGAGCAAGCTTCTATTCTAGAAATTATCATTTCTAGCCAATTTGGTTTGGCAATATCATCAGAATGTAAAATCAAACACCAATCTGCTGTTTCTTTGATTAAATTTATTGCCCGATTTACATTCTCCCATTGACCTTGGTTGCGATCTGCTGGCAAAATATGCAGTCCGATGGGTGAGTGCCAAGTTGCTTGTGCCAATGCTATGGTGCGATCGCTTGAACAATCATCGGCAATATAAACAGCAGAAATTTTCTTTAACCATTCACGCTGAGTTTGGATAGATTCAAGGGTATAATTAATAGTATCTTCATTATTATAACTGGGAATCAAAATGGCTATTCTTATCATTTATTTTTCCATTCTCTAATTGGCTAATCTTTAAAATCTGCTGGGTGATTGGCTCGATAGACGTTAAGTAAAAGCTATTTAATCTTTTGAATGCAGGTAATACTTTCTCTATTGAACAGGGTGTAGGGGGTAGGGTGTAGGGTGTAGGGGTCAATTGGATCGGTGCTGCACCAACCTGCTTGTTGACACTAAGAGCGACGGTGGGGTTTTAAACCCAATCGCTCCTGGGTGTGGGATGTACAAAACATGAAAGTTTTCCCCACACCCCACAACGCCAGATGCTACAAGTCGGCAGAGCCGCCCACCGCACTGGCTCCCCCACACCCCACACCCAGGAGCGAAGCGACGATAAAGCTATTACAAATAAGCAAATGCTAATTTGATATTATGAATTAGTAAATCGGGAACTGTCATTGATTCTGGATCTAACCCTCCTTCAAATATACTCTGGCTAATATCAGCAGGAAAAACACCTGCATGGAAATGTGCTGGATGCCAGATAGTCGGGCATTGTCCTAAATATGAAGCCCAACTGCTAAATGTGCTGCCTGAAGAAGTAATCAAAAGCTTGCTTCTAGACAAGGTAAGCATATCGGAGAGAGCAGAAGCAGCAGTTGCACGGGAAACTTGAGGAAGTTTTAACAGTTCATCAAGTTCGCGATCATAACCGTCTGAAAATATAGTTACAGGCACATCATAACCAGCAATTTTACGAGCTGCATCAATAACCTGAATAAACCAACTCAAAGGTGTGCGAACATTACCTAATTTAGTGAAGTCATCTTCCGGTTTAAGTTTTCTAAAGTCTCCCATTCTAATATGAATGCCGATTTCTGGGGTTGGGCGATTTAAAATGGCTTCAAATACTGACGGACGAATGATAGAATACAGTTTCTGCTTAATCAGAGGTTGATATTCTTTTAAATCTGTAAAGTAGTCACTCCAATGTGGCAGTTGATTAAAAATAAATAGATGCAAATCTACATTTTTCGGCTCTAAATGAGATAATTCTATTTGAGATATTGCTGGATTATTGTGAAGATATTTTTTTCTGAAAATTGCCAGAGAAGATTTCCATCGTGACTCATAATTTTTATGATAAAAGAGATGACCATAATACCTTTTATCTCGTTCACCTCTTAAATAAGGACCAATGGCAATTTTGCCCCAAACAGGTGCAACAATAGGCAGGTGATTTATATCAGCAAACAAAACTGCTTTTGCCCAAACTAAAAGCATGTTGCCTAAGCCGGCTTTGGGTAATTGGGGATAAACTAATAAAGTAGGTTGTTTGGACATGTTTACCTAGCCAGTCAAAAGTTTTTGGCATTACTTCACTTGACAATAATTAACTGATCTAGGTGAACAGTTATTTCATAATCAGAAAAATACTCTTCTGCTGCTTTCAGTAATTCAAATTTTGTGGGAAAACTTGACTCGGTTCCAAATGAACGAAAATCATCAACAACAATACACCTAATTTTGTGTTTGTGTTGAGCAAGTATTTTTATTTCTTCAATTCCTGGTTCTGGTATTTCTCCACATGCAGTTATCCCACCCGAAAAGTGACCATCTAGAAATACCAGCGCATCGTTAATTTCTTCACGCTTTAATAATTGAGGCAATACTTCTAAAGCATCTCCTTGAATAACTTCAACGTTTTTGTTATTAGATAAAAAACTTTTGGCAAGTTCTGCAAGTTCTTTATCAAGCTCAATTGTGTAGACTTGATTGAAAATGGGGGCACATCTTTTGGTGGTTACACCTAAATAAGTTCCAGTTTCGACAAAAACACTGGCGTTTGTTCTTTTTTTCAGGCTTTTAATCTGGCGAAATTTTGTATAGCTATGGGGATTTTTAAATTTGAATGATGCCAACAGATAAAGGTCTAATATGTGTCCGGCAATAGCTTGTATATCCTGATTTTGCTTGTTCATTTTTGGGCTGATAAATTCATTTATTAAGTTAATTTGTCGGCAGATACTGGCTGCAAAATCTTTAAATATTCACTGCTAATTTTCTGTCCATAATCATCCCAATCAAGAGATTTACGAGCTTGTGCTAAAGCATTATTCCCCATTTCAACTTGCTTATCTGGGTTGTCATATAACCAAATAATTTTTTCTTTGAGAGCTTCTACATCCCGAATAGGAACACAAAAACCATCAATGCCATCTCGCACAATATCCTCACCACCAGTATTAGTTGTATGAATAACTGGCAGTCCACAAGCCATTGCTTGCGGAATCACCATGCCAAAACCATCTTCAATCGAAGCCAGACAAAATACCGAGCATTGAGAGTAGAAAAAACGTAGTTGGCTTTGAGGGTGATTGCCTTTGAGAATAATGCGATCGCTTTGATATTTGGCTAAAAAAGGCTCGATTTCTAAAGAGATTGTACCCACCAGCCACAATTCAGCTTCGGGTAGATTCAACTCATAAAAAGCTTGCAATAAATACTGCACACCTTTACGCAGAGTTATACCACCACAGTGAATGACTCGAAAGATATTATCTTGTTTTAGCTCTGGATAAAATTCTGCTGTATTAGTCCCATAGGGAACGTGAATAAGTTTACTTTCTGGTATTCCTTGTTCTAAAAAAGTCCGCTTGACAAATACGCTGGGGATGGCAATTTTGTCTGTATCACTATATGATTGAATTTCTCTGTCGTATATTCCGGGATGAGTTTCTGTAAATTGCAGTCCCCACTTTTCATACTCCTCTTGGAGGATGGCTGTTTGGTACTGCATATGGCTGCTTCCACGTTCAATTATTGTTTTAGCGCCCATTTTTTGAGCGCGATACATAGACCAAAAACAACATCCCGACCATCCCACAAATATATCAAATCCTGGTGATAGAGCGCTAACAACTGAACGATCAAACTGTTCTAGAAACCATAGCTGTAAATTGCGATCGCCTTTAAGCCAACTAGGTACTCGCTGCCAACTTCGAGATAAAACTTCCCAATACAATAAAGAATTAATAAAAGATTTATCAATACCATATTTAGTAATTTCAAACGTTGGATAACTAGAAATTAATTTGTATAAATAACCTGACTTTTGCAATTGTTGGGCTAAGTTGAAGGCATGAAATCGCCCAAAGACTGAAACAGTAACTTTCATTTTTTAATTTTAATTTGTAATTTTCTCATAGCTATACCTTCTATGAGTGCAAAACCTTAGCGTCACTGGATGGAGAAGATTTCAATTGTTGATACAAGTTAGCAATTTCTGTGATTCTCTCAGCAATTTTATGTTTTAGTGCCTGATGATATCCTGCTTGAGCAAGAAATTTAATTTTTTCCGGGTTTTGTAAAAGATATGCAACTTTATTTCTTAATTCTTCAGGATTAGAAAAATAAACTGCTTCTTTATCTTCTACAAATAAATTCAATAATTCTCTACTTCGCTCGCTCAACATCAGCGTTTGTGTAGCCGGAATTTCAAAGGTTCTAATATTATGTCCCTCTTCATTTTGCGGACGTAAAATATTTAAACCCATTTTGGCAGAGCCTAAAATTTCCGGAATTTCTGCATAACTGCACATTCCCTGGCACAGATTTTTTAATGCAGGTTCTTGACAATGAGTATTCCAGTAATTAGACCCCCACAGCCCTAATTTATAATCAGCGATCGCTTTCAAATACTGCTCGCGTTTGCGACTAGCATCCCAATTACCGATAAACGCTACATCATAAGCTGGGTTACTCTGCTTTTTGGGAAAGTGATATTCAACATCGCTACAAAAAGGATGAAACACCGCCTTTTTGACATTATTTTCAGTTAACCGCTCAACTAATTCTCGGCTCCAGATTAAAGCTGCATCCCACAAGATTAACCCCCCCTTGACCCAGGAATTACTATGGGTGTGATGTGCATCTAGGGGATTATCTGTAAAAAAGACAAAGACTAAACCATGCTGCTGCAAAGCTTGTATGCTGCTAGGAGCAAGCAAATCTGGTGAAGTAACCACAGTTAAATCAGGCTGAAACTGATTGCCTATCTCAACTAATTTCTGATTTGCGGTTTTAGCTCGTAGTTGCCATGCAAGTCGCCAAGTTACTTTATCCCACAACAAACCGGAAACTAAGCTGGGTGCTGCTTCGTGCCAAGTGAAATGTTGAACTTTACAACCAAGTGCCGAAAATCCTCGTCCGTAAAGTTCCTCAGTACGACCTAATTCTAGCGTTTGTCCGACAATCAAAACTTTTTTCATTCAGCCACCTTATGCTTGAGGTAATTTAAAGCTTGTTTGAGTCCCTGGATATCTTCTTGATAGCTCCATTTTTGAATTTGTTTGAGGCTGATATCTCCAGCTGTTTGGTGGTCGATGCAAAAGCGAATTGCCTCTGCTAAATCCGTAATTTCTCCTACGGTAAAAATCCGTCCATTTTGCCCTTCCCTCACCAAATCAGGGGCACAACCAACGCGATCGCTAACAACAACAGCTTTGCCTGCATTCATCACTTCATTGATTGCCAATCCCCAAGGTTCAAAATTAGATGGTAAAACAAATACGTCACACAAATCGTAAATTGCAGGCATTTCTGATTGATTGCGAAAACCCAAAAAGCGAATTGACTGCCAATTTGTTTTTTTCGCTTCGGCTTCTAAAGTTAAGCGCAAAATGCCATCTCCCACAAATAACAAATAAGGTTTTGGTTCGATCCCATCAGATGAAAGCAAGCGATAAGCTGCAAGCAAATCTTGCGGACGTTTCACCTCAATCAGTTTAGCAGCGTAGAGAATAATCGGTCTACCAAAATCTAAATTAAGCGATCGCCGCAGTTCTTCACGGTTGGCACGCGCTAACATTACTCGCTGCTGAAAATAGTCATTGTCAACAGCATAAGGCACGCAAAACAGGCGATCGTCCTCAACACCATAGTTTTTATAAAATTGACGGTTGAGAGTTCCGATGTAGAGAAATGCCGCAATCTTCGGAAATAGCCAGTTCAAAAAAGCTCTTTTTGCCCTTTTTTTCAAAGGATGAGTTGGTTCCCCCAACCCGCTAGTTTCTCCCCGCAGCAACACTGGAATACCTAAGCGATTGGCTGCCAACACTACTTGGATGCTGCAAAGCCAAGACCATCCATGCACCCAAACAGCATCAAATTGTTTTTGTTTTAACTGTTTGCTAATATCTTTGGCTAGGGATTGTTGGGACATTTCTTGCTGCTTGCTACCCCAACAATTTAAAAAACAGTAATCATAACCTTCTATTAGTGGCACATCCCACTCAATTACACGTCCAAATCCCAAATCTTGATAAGGTTTTAAAGAAAAATCATTGTAGAAAAAAACTTTCAGTTCAATTTCTGGATCGGCGGCGATCAGTCGCAATAAAGGAGCTTGATATTGAATCGGATGAGAGACAAAGTAAGCAATACGCAGCATAAGTTAAAATTTTCATCTAAAAGTATGGGCATTGCAAAACAAATGATGATAAAAATTTCTTTTCATGATATTTTATTCATCTGGTTTTTAACGACTTCAAATTGAGTCTCATAATTCCATTTTTCCAAAATGCATTGCCGACCGCGATCGCCCATTTCTCGCATTTCAACCGGATGCTCTAAATACCACTTTAAAGCAGCAGCAATACTTTCTGGGTCTTCAGGATTACAAGCTAATCCGTAACCAGGTTCAACATACATTTGCTTCCAATCGGGTAAATCAGAAACTAGCAATGTTAAACCGCAAGCGAGGTAGTCAAAAGGCTTGTTAGAAGCACCCACCATGCGTTGCAGGTTAATATCTTGGCTACTTATCGGCATGAATGCCAGCCCTATATCACAGTCCAAGCTTTTTTGCAATAGTTCATATCTAGGCATAGCGCCAAGAAATTCTACTTGCTTGCCAATTCCCAATTGTTCAGCGATATCTCGCAATTTTTGTGTATAATTTTGATGACCTACTGTGTCATAGCCAATCACGCGCAATTTGACATTATCGGGCAGCATTACCAGAGCTTTTAATACGGTTGTTGGTAGTCGCGATGGCACGATGGAGCCGTGGTATAAAATTTGCAAATTATCACTTGGAGTAAATGAGCGCTTGGCGATCGCTTCAGCCTGAGTGGGACAATTCCAGACGCATAAAAGCTTGCTAGAAGCGTTGGTTTCTAAAGCAAACTGTTCTACCCGCTGTTGATTTGGCAAAATGCACATCTTCGCTTTGCTTGCCAACCATCTGCGAGTTGTCAAACAAAAGCGAATAAAAAAGCTTGAAGATGTATCGTTTGGCGAGTCATGTTCGTGATAAATAACGCTGGCACTCAGTATAAAACTTAACAGCAAAGCCACAGGGCAAGATAACAAATCAGAGGCATATACCCATCGCGGTTGTCGGCGTAATGTTTCAATTAACACCCAAAGACAAAATTGCAGATAATGCAATTTCTGTCGCCAACCAGACGAACAATAGGGCATTAGTTGTACAGTGATGTTGGGATGGGGTGGAAAACACAAAGCATCTGTTCCCAGCGCTTTTGTACCGAGAAAAAGTACCTCCCAGCCATCAAGTGCTAGTATGCAAGAACTTTGTTGAAGGGGTGGGTATCCGGCTGGATTTGTATATTGAATGTATAAAATTTTCATACTTTAGTATGTCATTGCAAGTGAAACGAAGTGGAACGTAGCAATCGCAAGGACTATAGGACTAATATTTGATTTGGGAAAACATACGTAGGGTCCGGCTTAAAGGGGTGTGGACGTTCCTCCCCCTTTAGGGTCCATTGTGTTAGACGAGAGTACGGCACCATTATTAAGGCTTTGGTGCGTTAGAACCGAGAGTACGGCACCCTACAATACCTAATTTTTTTCATAAATAAAACCGGATTCCTATATAACAACTTGAAATTTCGTCGCATAGTTAAGTTGATTTGTGTCTACCTACTTATGTACTAAGATTAATTAGCTTTAAAATTTCCCAAACTCGACTCTCCCAACTCCAATTTTGTGCTAGCCTTTCTCTGGTTTTTAAAGCAGATTCAAAAGAAATATAACGATTTTTCCATAATTCTTCCCAAATTAACTGCAATTTATCCTGACTATCCGTATAGTCAATTGGTATTACTAAATTCTCACCAAATATCTTTTCAAATTCTGGCTCTTTAGGAGCTTGACCAAGAATCACTGTGCCACTGGCAGCAGCTTCAAACCATCTACAAGTAATTGGACTAAATGTCAGAACCCTTTTAGGATTAGTTACCTCTACAGCCCATGAGAAGGTAAAAAAACTGTGTGCCAGATGCCATGCGTATTGTCTGTAATTTTCGCAAGGATCTAGCTGCGGTTGAAGACCAGTGGTAGTTGTGTATTCATAATACTTGTCAGTTTGCAAACAATATTCTTTGACGCTTTGATGAACATTGTCTAAGCGACGACCATACGCAGAAAAACTAATTAATTTTTCTTCTTTGGCAACTGGTTTAAACCTGTCAAGCTTCACACCTTGAGCCACAGCATACCATTTGTGTTGGGTTTGTTCCTCCAAAAACGAAAGCGCTCCATGAAAAGAAGTGATGGCAAGATCCCATTTTGCCGACTGTAAGACCCGACGAATTGAAGGTAGTTGTCCCTCAAAAGTATCAAATATGTAAAGGATTTTAACTCCAACATGTCTATCCCAATTTTTGAATAAATCGAGAGGGAAGTTTTCGGGACCCATGAGTAGAACCCAAAGAACATCTGCTTTCAGGTCAGACTCAATTTTGGGAATAAATTTTCGCAATTTAGCATATCGAGTTCCATGTCCAATGCGGTCTTCAATCAACTTTGGTAATTTTCGCTTTGGCATCTCTACTCTTTTTGCATTTGTTATGCGAACTATCTCCTCTTCAAAATCTCTCAGCATTCCATATTCAAAACCGTTGAGAGCAGGATCGGTAAGTACAATATGTTGTAAGTTCATTGTGCTTGGATCGTCAGGCATCAAAGTAGAGCATAATAGACCAACTATATTTAACTACAATCTGTGCTGCCAGCTAAAGTAGATTTCCTCAAAAATGTCATCTAACGATCTGGTGAGGTTCCACTCTGGAAAATCAGCCTGCATTTTGCTCAAATCACTGATGTAGCAAATGTGATCTCCCTCGCGATTTTTATCTACATATTCATAGTTCATCTTCTTGCCACTAAGAGTAGCAATTCGTTCAAAAGCCTCTAAAATTGAGCAACTGTTTTGCCTACCACCACCTAAGTTATAAACCTCAGCACAACGGGGATTTCCCCAAAAGGCATGAATAAATCTGGCTACATCTAGGGAATGAATGTTATCCCTTACCTGTTTACCTTTGTATCCATAGATGCGGTAAAGTTTACCTTCTAAATTGCACTTAATTAGATAACTAAGAAATCCATGTAATTCAACACCGCTATGATTTGGTCCTGTGAGACAGCCACCACGCAAGCAACATGTTTTTATACCGAAATAACGTCCATACTCTTGTACTAAAACATCAGCAGCTACCTTTGAAGCTCCGAAAAGACTATGTTTACTTTGGTCGATGGGGAAGTCTTCAGCAATGCCATTGTAGTAATAGGGATCGTTATAGTCCCAACGGGTATCTAACTCCTTTAAAGGGATAGTATTGGGTCGATCGCCATAAACTTTATTGGTACTCATGTGAATGAACACTGCTTCTTTCCCGTGCTTATTAACTGCTTCTAGAAGGTTGAGAGTACCAACAGCATTAACATCAAAATCATCGAATGGTCGAGATGCTGCTAGATCATGGCTGGGTTGAGCAGCAGTGTGAACTAGCATGTCCGGTTTTAAGGACTTTATGCAATTGAGAATTCCCTGGCGATCGCGAATATCAAGTTCAACATGCTGAAAGTTCTGGTGTGTCTCTAAAAGACGTTTTTGGTTCCAGCGGGTATCACCACCAGGACCGAAAAAATCTGCTCGTTGATTGTTGTCAATACCATAAACTTGCCATCCTTCTTTGCAGAAGTAGTCAACAACTTCTGAACCAATTAAACCAGAAGAACCTGTCACAAGTAATTTATTCATTTTTTTGAATGTAATTCTGTTTTAGCTTTATTGTGGAATTAGTTACTCATTGCAGACAATTGCAGTTTATAAATTAGTTCTGACAGTTTTAACTCATCTGCATTGTTGAATAGCCCACTGTCGATGATTATCAAGCAAGACAATTTTCCACTTATAAGTCCCGCAAAACTCTTTCACAGCCTGAGAAACGCCATAATGAATATGGCTAGTATCCTCTTGCCAATCATCTCCAGTAATCAGTCCCCCTGATTTTGTCTTGTCTCGAAGTATTTCTAACTCAAGCTTTGTATGTTCATATTCGTGGGATGAATCGAGATAAGACCAGTCAAGATAACCGTCTGGTAAAGTCCCCAAATACTTTAAGTCATCCCCTACATGCACGGTAACATTTGTTTTTGCGCTGTACTTTTCAATAATCATCATTGCATTGGCATAAGCATCTCTGGTTTTCAGACGACCATAATCTGTATATTCCCCCCAATTCGGATAATATTCACCAAATTGAGTCCACCACACATCAATAAGATGTAATTCTCGCGGTCTTACTATCTCAAGAATTTGTTTTGAAAATTCGCCTTTGAAAACTCCTAATTCCACCCCAACAGATTCTCTTGGCACTATTTGCAAAAACTTTTCTCGGTGAGAGTAAACCCTGCGATTGCTCCCGGACATCTTATATAAAAGATTTCGTGTAGAATTGCGTGCTAGGGTAAAGTGTCTCATAGACTTGTACCTATTTGATTTTTTTTTATGCAAAATTGGCTCGAATTAAAAGCAAAGCGCGATCGCAATTAGGCGGGCGCGATCGCGCGATCGCACTCTAATTTTCCAATACCTGACGGTATATCTCTGTACATCGCTGAATCTGTAGTTATAGCAGATATTTAATTAAAATAGTTACGAATAATTTACTTAAGCACTAGCTTGATTTTGCCAATTGGCAATTTCTTGCAAAGCTTGCCTAATACCTTTTTGCGTTGCCGCATAAAAACGGCATCTTCTTGCACCATATCGCAGACGTAAATATAGCAAATATATCTTTGACGATCTCATGTTTGGCTGAGGTGGCAGTTTTCCTCGGAGATACTCTAAAATAATTTTTGAGTAATGTATTCCTTCTGTTAAACGCACTAGATAATCTTCTTCAAGACGACTAGATGGTATCAAGTGAGTTAACTTCAAAGATGTAAATTCTCCTGTGCCCAAGCCCATATCGCAAGCTGTATATGCTAAATCAAAGTCTCCACAGGATATTAACTGCTTACCCTTGCGATCCAAATCTACCCGTCTGGGATCGTTACAAACGAGTTCCAGATACTTCTGGGCAACATCCTTACGAACACAAAGTCCTGCTCCACAAGGAGTTGTTTCGTATTCATGTATCAAATTCGACCATTTATCTTGAAAAAATTCTCGACAAGCTAGAGATTGTAGGAAATTTTTTAAATCTGGCTTTATCCATTCAGGAGGTTCCTCTTCTAATTCAGGTATTACTTGCCCACCCCAAGCACCAATGATTGAGAAATCTTTGCTAATTTTTAAAGCGACTGCTAAATAATCTGGATCTAAAACGTTGTCATCATCAACAAAGACTAAAGTTTCAGCTACTGCCTCTTTAATACCCCGTAATCGAGCAGGAGTTAAACCTAATTCTTCTTCTCTAATGTGACGAGATTTAGAATGCCAGGTTAAATCAATTTCCTCAGAAAGAGGTTGAGCGCTGGCATTATCAATAAGTAAAAGTTCCCATAAATCTGTTGGCAAAGTTTGTTTATTCAGTGCTTGTAATACTTTTTCAAGATAATCACGTCTAGGGTTATGGGTGCAGATAATAACGCTGATGGCTGTTTTCATTAGATATCTTTGATTTTTTTATCGCTGGAATTGTTATTACTACGATCTTTAACCCATTGAATATAATCATCAGATACTACTAAAAAATTAGTTTTTACTAAATAGTTCACATCTTCAAATTTACAAGCAGTGTCTTGTTTTATATTAATATCCGGATCGCGTTGCAATTTTTCTAAATACATTTTATATTCATGATCCGCTGATTGTAGGTATCTTTTTGTTTCTACGGCTTCCTTAACCTTTTGATAAAAAAAACTTGTAAATGGATAATGTAGAAGGACACCTGTAAAATCAGCTATCCGCGCATTTTTGACATGATGAAAGTATACAAAAGTATGAATTTTACTGTCAACAAAAACTAAGGCTGCTTTTGTTAAGCCATTGTTAGTGCCAAACAATGTTTTACGAATACCACCCCAATGGAAATTAATATTTTTATTTAACAATTCTCCATAGTGATACGTTTCTTTTTGAATATTAGAAATATCGTAATATATGTATCTCTCTTTAAGAGAATCATTTATTCCGCTTGTCAAATTAGCTAGACTAATATCTGAGAATAAATCCAGCATTTGTAAAACAACAGCAGTATATTTATTATTATTAAGATAATTCAAGAGGGCGCTTAAGTTAATCAAGTCAGAAAACGGATAGTCAAAAAGTTCGTCAATATCTGAAAAAAGATTCCATTTATTTTTAGAAAAACGATATACTAAATACCTCTTCATTACAGTTTCATATTTTTTATAAGGACATTTTGTTTCCAGAATGGTGACGTTTTCATATTGAGAAGCAATGGCAATACTGTTGTCAGTTGAATCATTAAACAGAAAAACTATGTGCTTAACTTTCAATTTTAAGTAATGTTCAATGAATGACTTTACATACATTTCTCCATTTCTGACAACACAAAGCACTATCAATTCATCATTTGCATAATTGATTTTTTTCAGACCAGAAATGTGTTTGATATTATTTCGTAAAATTAGGGGACGAATATAATATTCATGAATTTTTGCATTGATATGTAGAAGTTTATAATATATTAAACGTAGCTTTTCCAAAAACCATTGACTTATAGCAGATTTAAAAATACTAAATACTGACATAATTACCTGAGGAGTGAAAAAATAAGTGCGATTGAGTTTTACCTACATAGTTAGGCGTATCTTTTCCAAAAACCATCGCTTTGCAGTAGATTTGAGCACGTTAAAGAGTAACTTGATTACTTTGAATGAATGATTGCACTTAAGTGCTTCTCGAATTTGAGCAGTTGCAGCTGATGTGTTGCCTTCAGTTAAGTACTGGGGAACGACAGAGTAGAGAGTGTAAAGCGCCCAATTTTCTCTAGCTTTGTTGGCTATTTGGTTAGCTTTTGAGGTGGGAAGGTATGATTTAAAAATATTTATAGCTCTACGTGAATCTCTCAGATTCTCAGCAGTACACATATAACGTCCAGTGTTAGATCCTGAATGTTTTCGATAAACTGCTAATGGCTCAATCTCATACCAAATTGGAAAGCGGGCAGCGATTCTTACCCACATTTCCCAATCCTCAGTCCAAGATAATCGACTGTCAAACCCTCCAAGTACTTCATATACTTTTCGTCGCACTACAATTGATGGCGTTTGAATCTGTTGAAAGCTGGCAATGCGCTCCAAAAAATTACTCATAACTCCACTTTCAGGCTGTTCTAATCCGGAGATAGTTTGGAAATTGCCATGCTCATCTATGAAAATGTGGCGGCAAAAAGCAGCACCAATGTTGGGGTTATCTTCAAAAGCTCGTTGCATTTTGCGATAAAAGCCATCTTGCACATAATCGTCACCATGTAGCTGATGAATTAATTTTCCGCGCGATCGCTTCAAGCAAGTTTCAAAATTTTTCGTATGACCTACATTATATGGTTGCCGATAAAATCCAACACGTCCCTGACCGAGTTCTTCAACAACTGCTTGGGGATCGTCTTTGGTAGAACAATCGTCAATTACCTCAATCTGCATCACTTCAGCACCAGGATCTTGAGCTAACACACTCTTCAAGGTTTCGCGCAAATACTTTGCACAATTATAGGTAGGAATCATTACAGACCAAAGAGGACTTGGTGTTCCTTCTGGAACTGGTGGAATCGTAGCCCGATAAGGATGTTGTTCGCTCATTCTAATTAACGTATCAAGCTTGCTCAGAAGAGAAAAAAGATATCTCAGTAGACCACTGAGCCTTAGTTAAAATTTTGCAGTGGCTGGGAAGACCAGGATTACCTGTACCAAAAAAGTCACCTCCGTCTACAGTTACAGTTGCTGCATCTTCAATCCAATCGAGTAATTCTTGATCTGCATGTGATAAATATATTGAAACTCGATAAAAGCTGTTAACTAAAGGTAAGTTGTTGATTCCGCAAATAATATATCCTTTTTCCGGGTCTATAGTCAGATTACTATTTGTAAAGTTAGTTCTTAATAAGATAACTCGAATACCTTTGTCATCAAAGAAATCAAGGCTGACTACAACATTATTGATACGTTCTTTTGTATAATTTAAATAACCTATTTCAAAATAATAATTTTTACCTGATTGTAAGGTATTTTCTTCTGTACCTTCCTGATTTAACACTCTAAAACTAGCAGATTTTACTTTTCCAGAGCCGCTACGATCTTTTCTTTCAATTAAAGGCATTTGAGCAACGTTATAAGACTTATCCAGATAAATTCTGATAGCTTCTTCGGCGTCACTATCTACGTACAAAGTGCCAGATTCTAACAAAATACCGCGACTGCATAAGTAGCTCACCGTACTCATGTTGTGACTGACAAACAAAACTGTACGTCCTTCTCTACCAACCTCTTCCATTTTCCCCAGGCACTTTTGCTGAAAGCGGATATCTCCCACTGCCAGTACTTCATCTACAATTAAAATCTCTGGTTCAAGATGGGCAGCGACTGCAAAGGCAAGACGCACGTACATTCCAGAGGAATAACGCTTGACTGGTGTATCTAAAAACTTTTCTACTTCTGCAAAAGCGACAATTTCATCAAACTTCTTGACGATCTCAGCTTTGCTCATGCCCAAAATAGCACCGTTGAGATAAATGTTTTCCCGTCCAGTTAATTCTCCATGAAAACCTGTTCCTACTTCCAACAGACTGGCTACTCGTCCAAAAATGGAAATTCTGCCAGTAGTTGGTTCGGTAATACGGCTCAATATTTTTAATAAAGTTGATTTGCCTGCACCATTACGACCAATGATACCAACGCGATCGCCTTGTTTGATTTCAAAAGAAATATCTTTGAGTGCCCAAAAATCTTCAGATGTTGGTGAGGAGTCTTTATATGTAGAAAAATTTAATAGTTTGTCACCGAGAGATTTGGCTCCATAAACCAAAGCATCTCTTAAAGTTGAATGTTTCTCTTGCTGCTGATGACCGATTATATATTTTTTGCTCAGGTTTTCAACCCGAATCACAGTATCTGACATCTCTATCCTTGTCTTAAATTACACTAATGCTCGGTCTGCTTACCTTTAATAATAATTATAAGTTAAGTAGTATTTCAGTAATTTGGGTTGCTGCATCACCATTTCCATAAAGTTTAGGGCATTCAGATGGTCGCGTGAAGTTTGCAATCGATTTACTTAAATTTTCCGGTTGTACTAATTGATTCCAGCCGATATCTACAGTTTCTTTCCATTCAGTTTCATTTCGCAGAGTAAAGCAGGGACGCCCAAAAATATAAGCCTCTTTTTGTATACCTCCAGAATCGGTAATTATACAACGGCAGGCACTTTCTAACGCTAGCATATCAAGATAACTAACTGGTGGTATTGCCACAATTGAGTCAGCAGCCAGATAATGACTCAATTCCATTTTGTCAATTTGAGCTTGGGTTCGAGGATGGATCGGAAAAACAACCGGATGATCCAGTTTCGTGAAACTGTCGAGGATATAACTCAGACGCACGCGATCGTCTGTATTGCTGGGTCGGTGAACAGTAGCAAGGTAAAATTCATTCAGGCTCAACTGATGTCTTGCGAGAATATCAGATGTTTGTTTCGCTTTAGCCTGATACTGCAAAATAGCATCCATCATTACGTCTCCAACTAAGTGAACTCCTTGAGAAATCCCCTCGTTTTCAAGACATTGAACTGCCAGATTTGTCGGAGCAAAAAGAAGTTGTGCAAGATGATCGGTTACAACCCGATTAACTTCTTCAGGCATTTGCCGATTAAAGCTTCGCAGTCCAGCTTCTATATGTGCTATTGGTATATGCAGCTTGGCAGCAACCAAAGCACCTGCTAATGTTGAATTCGTATCTCCGTAAACGCACATCCAATCAGGTTTATCATCAAGCAATTCCTCTATTTTCTCCATCATTCTACCTGTCATTGCTGAATGATTCAGGCTATGAATGTTTAAGTGATATTGGGGCTGAGGCAAGTTTAAATCTTGAAAAAATATATCGGACATTAATGAATCAAAGTGCTGCCCTGTATGAATAATAATTTCGTTTATTCCAGCACGTTGAAAAGCAGAACTGACTACAGATGCTTTAATAAATTGTGGTCTTGCACCCAATATAGTAACGATTTTCATAAGTCCTTTTTAATATACTTGTAATATTGCATTTTTATTTTTTTCTGTTGAAACGTTTGCCGGACGATCAGCTTACTAATATACTTTAAGTGATTCCAAATAACTCTAGCTACACGTAACTTCGACTGCCCAAACATCCGACTGCTTAATTCGGCTGGATACTCGACAATTTTATATCCACGCAACATCGCTTCAGCTAAAATCTCTACAAGACCGAGAAATCCTGGATAAGTAATTGGTACTGTCTCTAGAACTTCACGACGATATGCTCTAAACATAGCTGTATAGGTATAAAGCTTTTGTGGCAATACAAGTCTGTAAAGCAGTGATAACCCTTTACTGAGAAATAGACGCCAACCCGGAACATTTTTTACCCGACCTTTGGGATGATATGGAGATGCTGTGACAATATCAACATTAGCACGCATCAAATCTAGAACCTCAATCAACTGTTGGGGATCGTAAGTGCAATCACTATCGATTGTGCAAACAATATCATTTATAGAGTATACTAATCCTGTTTGTATGGCTGCCGAGAGACCTTTGTTTTTCGGATGGCGGATTATTTGGGCAATTTGTCCAAAATATTGCTCTAACTTGAAAAAAGTATCGTCTGTACTACCATCGTCAACTAAAATAAGTTCGACTGACCTAGTTAAGCGCAGCTTTGTCAATACTGGCATTAGTTTTTTCTTTAAAGATTCAATTCCTTCAGACTCATTAAAGCAGGGAACTATAATGCTTATCGATTGTCTATTTTCTGTTATTTCCAACTCCAAAGGTTGTAAATGCATATTTTTGCCTCCTAATAGCAAGTTGTGGTATATAGCGAACGTTCCGAAGAATATTTAATTGTTATTTATTTTTTCACCCACAGGTGTTGAGCGATCGTTCAACTAGTTGATAATCGAGTCAAATAGTTACAAAAAACTTGAATTAAATTAAAAAATCTATATCTTTTCTCCGAAGAAGGTGAAAAATTTGAAATCAAAGTCCGCATATAGAAAAAGCAAGATCCCCGACTTCTTAAAGAAGTCGGGGATCTGAAAGGGTTGATTACCCACAGTCGCTAAAAAGCCTTCAGATATGAGCGGTAAACCGCTCACCCTCCGCTCCTCGCCAGTCGCTCATGGGGAGCCAGTGCCGTGGGCGGGTTTCCCGACTTGAGGCATCTGGCGTGGAGACCACGGCAGGTGCTTCAAGTCGGCATCGCCGCCCAACGCACTGCCTCCCCTTGGCGCTAGCCTCTCCCTTTGGGAGAAGACCGCGCTGGCTCACTACGACGATATTTTACGTTTAATTTCGCCCACTTACTTATGCACGAGCAAAGGCAATCTTATCAGCCGCGAATTTTCTCACAAACTTCATTTCTCCACTTTTCACATCGACACTAAATAGAGAATTGATTTTCTCATCAGTGGGGTTAGCAAGGGCAAATACTTCACCGGATCTAGAAACGGCTAGGCTGAGTAAATCATTTTCCAAAGGTTTACCGTCATATTTCAATTCCGACAGTCTGATAATTTTTCCTCTACCGCTAACGATCGCCTTATTTTCTAAGTCCACCTGTACGAGAGTTGTACCACCTTGCGAACTGAGAAGGGTTGCGTAAATTGTACCATCTGGGGCTTGGGCAAGGTTGCTAAATCGCAGGTTCGCTGCAAGTATTGGTAGATCGTCACTATAATTTAATTTGCCGGAGTTCAAGTCCAAATTTACCAAATCAAAAGGGGGAGTGCCTTCATTGAGGCTAACTACACCGAGAAAGTTGTTTTCTTTGATTGCTACTAAACTTTCAAGCGTGCCATTTACTCTTCTGAATCCTGATACTCTTAGAGCTCTTAGAGGTCTAGTAGACTTAGCATCAATAAGTATGATGCGATTGAAATTACCCGTTTTTGTAGATGCAACAGAGACAATAACGAATGAACCATCGGCTAAGGGAGTCAAAGCAGTTAACCGCTCGCTAGGCTCGGTATATAAGGCTTTATTCGCAGTCTCAATCAGCGTATCCAGGTTGTTAAGATTTATACTTGGTAGTTGAATGGTTGCCAGATCCCTACCACTCACTAAGTCGGAACTAATTAGGGTTACTGCTGGGCTAATGTTGACATCGATGAGTTCTCCAATCTTGATGCCGATGTTGATAATGCTGCTGCTACTGGTAAGACTCACCCCATAAATAATTGATTCTGCTTGCTGTGCAACGGTCTTACCTGCGAAGTTGCCGATCGCACTCAAGGCTGCACTTAAGATCGCTATCTGCCCAAATCTTCGTCGTCTGATTCTCAAATTCATTTTCTATCCACTCCTGTGCTATAGCAATAAGCAATGCGTCAAGGAAGAGTTCTTGAAAGGGTAAAGGGAAAAGGTGTAAGAAATAAAGAGTTTTATTTTATTTTTTCATGCGGATTTTTCTTTACATGAACCCCTTTTTTCCTTTCCCCTTTTAAGAACTCTTGGTCATATTGTTAAGGGACAATTATGCCTGCTCCTGGAGTCTGAGGTTTAGCTCCCATATCTGCAAAGACGTTGACAGCAATTTGTTTGGCGCGGTTATCTTCTCTGGCTGGAGTGATGCGATCGCTATCTAATCCCCACATCCACTGATTGGAGCCGGTGGAAAATACTTTGGCTCCACTGGCGGCGGTGTAGCGGACTGCATGAGATACTTGTGTATTAGTTCCTGTGGGCAAATCCTCATCCACATTAGTTGGGCTAACTGTGGACTGTCCCAGAATCACCAAACCACTTGGAGCGGCACCGTTGTTGACAACCGCATCCCACTCAAAAGCGACCAACTGAGTCAATTTGCTACCGTTGGTCAGATTGGTGTTGGCGTAATATGGGTCTGAACTATTGGCAACTACAAAGTCGTAGCCACTGTAGCTATTGGTGCTGCCGTTCGGATCGCCCCAAGTGTAATACAAGTCATCGCGATCGCCTGTGTACATAATTCCCAGCAATGCGTTTTCTGGTCGGTTGTTCTGGGTACTTCTCCACTTATTTGTCGGCGCAACCGTATCTGCCGTGTTTTTGTAACATGCCATAACTCGGTTGGCTTGCCCTCCATTTGAATTTTCAAAGCGCACCCGCCAATAAGCAGTATTGGATGAGAAAAATGCCAAGTTGATTTTAGAACTGCGGGCTTGTTCAACAGCATTGCGCTGTTCTAACGACCAGTACTCGTCATGACCAACCGATAAAAATACTTTGCGCCCCTGTAATATTTGCGAGTTGGTCTGAAAGTCGATATTTGTGATATAAGAAACGTCATAACTTTGAGACTCCAACCAACGCACCATATTGCGTTCCCAAAGAGTCATTTGGTTGTAGTGATGCCATTCAGAGGTGGTCATTGACAGCGGGCGATCGCTAGAAACCTTGTATCCTCTTTGACCGCCGACACTCTGATATGCGTAGGTGCTGTAACCACCAGTGTTATTGTATGCAAAGTAGGTAGTAAAGCTGCTTTGAAAGACAATATCTGAGTTTCTGCTGTCGTCGCGGACAACAAACCACACCTGTGACTGCTTACCTGTTGCCTGTTGTGTTAATTTGGCAACATACAGCCCGCTCGTCCAGTTATTGCCGACAGCAACAGTATAGGAGGTTGACCAGTTCGTAGCTTCATATAGCTTGGTAGCTGAGTCTGTAAGTGTCAAGGCAGGTTGGGTGATGCCACTGAGCGAGCCGCTGCTAACTATCAGTCGTCCTCCATTGCCTTGGTAGTAACCCAAGCGGTAGATATCGATTGTAAATTGTCCGGGCTGTGCGAGGGAAACCTTGATTGGCAGCGAACCACCCTTATTGACGCTAGTTGCTGTAGCATAGCCGACAATTTCATTACTAGTAGACTGGTTGGTGATTTTCCAGTTTGTAGTGCCCGGTTTTTTGTTTTCTAGATAAATAGGATTGGGGTTCTTTGGCTCCGCTAAGGCACTGAAAATAACCGTGCCAATGTTGGCGGCTGTTGCACTCACGGTATTATTTGTTGCAGGAGTTGTTCCCAAAGTCAGCACCGTGCTTGCCTTACCGTTGGCATCAGTTACGGCACTGGTGGGTGAAATAGTTCCTCCGCCATTAGTAACTGTAAAGTTGACTGTAACTCCCACTTGTGGATTGCCAGCAGAGTTTTTAACTTGGACAACCAATGGGTTGGGTAAGGCAGTTCCTACTGCTCCCTGTTGATTATCACCGCTGACTTTGGTGATACTAGCAGTCACTTGAGCAGTAAATACGATGTCGCGGAAATAGTTGGAACTCATGTAGGAATTTGTTGGCAAAGCATTCACATTGCCGTACACTCCATTAGAACCATCAGCAACTGAACTCACATCTCCATTTACCACCGAGCTTGCCAATCCTTGAGAGCTAATAACGAAATAGGTATTGGCAGTGTTAACGCTTACCACATAAGTAGTATTAGCGCTTATTGTCAGCGGAGAAGACAGAGCCTGCTGCTGCCAACCCGAAGCCGTCTCGTTGGCGAAAGTTGTACTTGCCAAAAGAGTATTTGATGCTGACCAGATTTTGCCAACATGAGTGCCACTCTCGCTGGGTGCTTTCCAAAAGCGAATCGCGACAATCTGACCATTCTGGGCACTTCGGAACTTCATTCCGAGTTCATATTCCACACCATCGGTGGCATTTGAGTTGCTAGGCTGTTGAGTTGTAAAGATGCTAACCATTTGTTTATTTGTTTAAAGGAAGGATTTTTTCTGTTAAGAAACTTTGTATTAGCTGACACTTTGCTTGGTTATATTAGGAAAAACTGTTTTAATTTTATATACAAATATCTAAGCATATATAGTGACTATATATTGCTTGAGTACAAACAAAATTGACAACGCAATAAATCGCTGATTATCTGCCAAGATCGAGTATTAGCTCTCCATTCTTATATCAGGCAAAAAGATAAGAAAAAATATGGTATATCCTGCTGACTCTGGCGTGCCGAGTGTTAAAAAGCATCGAAAGATAAATATTCTGCAACGCGATCCGTGGTTATTTTTTGTACTTGCTTGTTTTATCTTGCTGGCGTTCGTCAGTTGGGGCAAATTAGCACATCCGATATTTGATACCGGGCAAGAAGCCGAGATAACCGCTCGTCTGCTGGCAGGGGAAGTACTATACCGCGACTTGCAAAATTACTACGGACCTCTCCCTTACTACGTCAATGCGCTTGCACTGCTGCTGTTTGGGCATCACTTAGAAGTTTTCTACGCAGTTGGTTTGGTCTTGGCATTGGCAGTTACCTTGCTAACTTATCAATTGACTATAAGGCTTACCAATAAGCCTTGGGCAGCACTTTGCACAATTTGCGTGCTGATATACTGTGCTTTCGCTCCCGGAGGGCTGTTTAATCTGATCGTTCCTTATAGTTACGGTACTGTCTATGGGACGGTATTTTGCTTGCTGGCTTTTACTGCTGTTGAGCGCTACGGACATACTGGCAAAACCGGATGGCTAATAGCAGCTGCGATCGCCTGCGGATTAGCCGGACTTTCTAAGCAAGAATACGGAGTATCTGGGCTTGTTGGTGTGTTGGTTGGTGCAAACCTGCGTCCCAGAAATCTCAAGAGCGTGGTAGTACGTAGCATTTTAGTAATTTTGGTGGCAAGTATCTGTGTAATAATACCATTCGCATTGCTTGCCCATCAAGTTTCCTGGGAGACGCTACAAACTTCAATCCTGCCAGTTTCCAAGTCCCAGGTTCTTACCAAAAGCGGACTTTTTGATGTTTCCGCTGGTAAAACCCTGAATATCTGGAGGGGTACTTTCAACGTTTTTACAGCTACTTCAATCGTGATTTGGCTAGCACTGGCATTTGCTGGCTGGCTTTCTAGACGCGAGTGGATACCCAATAATCGATACAAGATACTAGTTGAGGGAATTGTAAGTATCGCTTTCTCTTTATTAGGTTTGGCTTTGTTGCGAATCAACATTTGGGAGAATGCCTTCAAAATTGGTTTAGTTGTTTTGCTAGTAGTTTGCGTTGCTTCCCTAGCTACGAGGTGGCTGTTTAGACGAGAGTGGATACCCAATTCTCGATGGCTTCGGCTTGCAGTCAAGTCGCTTGTGGTTCTATGTTTGGGATTTTTATGCTTTTTAATACCGCGTCGGTTGGCTTGCTGTTCTGATGTTGTTTTCCACCCTTTGGGGAATATGGCTTGGCTTTTACCGTTGTTGGTGGCATGGTTTGCTTTGAGTTTTAGGGAGTTAATTCAGCACCGACATGCACCTCTACTGTATGCCTTGTTCGCTTTCTCTATGTTGCTCAACGCTCGCTTTTTGTTCTACATCGGTTTTTATGGAATTTATGCTGTAACAGCATTAATACTGTTTTTCACGTTTTTATACAATTTGGCGGAAAAAACTAGTTTGCCAATCTCAAGGTTTTTGTTGATTTGCTTGCTGATTGGTGGTGGTATGAACTTGGTGGAGTTAGGACAGTATCGCTATGCAGTGCGATCGCCTCAAGGAACTATTTACACTAAATATGCTGACCTTGCTGTTGCCTTCAACCAAACGATTAAATATATCAACGCTTCTAAAGCCAAATCTGTACTGGTAGTGCCCGCTGGAGCCACTTTGAATTTTCTTACCAAAACTCACTCACCCAGTCAAGAAACTATCTTTCTTCCAGGGGTTGTTCCTACTCCAGATGCAGAGCGGGAGTTTATCGATCGCATGAAAAATAAATCTCCTGAACTCATAGTCTACGTACATGTTCCTTTTTGGTGGCTTCAACCAGGCTATCAGACTTACGCCGAGTTCAACCCGCTGATTGACCGATGGATTACTAAAGAACATCAGTTAGTTTACTCATCACCTCAAATGCTAGGTTTTGGAAATGGCAAACAGTGGGCTATAAATATCTATGCTAGTAAATGAGAAATTATAGCGGTTAAGAGTTGGATGCAATACACAACGATACGCACTCTTGGACAATTCATGAATTGTCCCTACGATCGGTTTGGGTATTTGACGCAAGTGAGAACCGCTATAGCCTGCTGTATTTGCCATTTTGATTTCAGCTAGGGTGTCAATATAATTCATAATTAATAATTAATAATTCATAATTATTACTCCACGCACTCAGGCGGGGGCGGTAAGTGAGGAATAAAATTTATTTATTACCATCAATAAATTGATTTGTGTACCCTAAATTATGAATTATGAATTATGAATTAATAATTATTCAGTCACCAGTTTGGGGGATGGTATCAGAGGCTTGGCACCCATATCTGCTAAAATGTTGATAGCCATTTGCTGGGCGCGAATATCTTCTTTAAAAGGCTTGACGCGATCGCTATCCAGCCCCCACATCCACTGAATAGAGCCGCTGGCAAAGACCTTGGCACCACTAGAAGCTGTGTAGCGGACTGCATTGGAAACTTGGGTATTGGTTCCAGGGGAAAGATCCAAATCGAGAGATTTTGGCTCAACTGGTGAAGAAGACAAAATAACCAATCCCTTAGGAGAAAAGCCGTTATTGACAACTCCATCCCATTCAAAACCTACTAGTTCACTCAACGAATCGCCGTCTTTGAGGTTGGTGTGGGCGTAATATGGGTCTAAACTATTGGCAACTACAAAATCATAGCCTTTGTAGGTATCAGTAGTCCCGTTAGGATCGCCCCAGGTGAAATACAGATCGTCGCGATCGCCTGTATACATTACTCCTATTAATGCGTTTTCCGGTCGCTTGTTCTCTGGACTTCTCCATTTATTTGTCGGAGCAACCGGATCTTGGGTATCCTTATAGCAGACCATTACCCGATTGGCTTCTCCACTACTCGATTTCTCAAAGCGAAATCGCCAGTAAGCTGAATTTGCCGAGAAAAATGCCAAATTGACTTTCGCATCGCGGGCTTGTTCGACACCATCCCGTTGTTCTTTCGACCAGTATTCATCGTGACCAACAGAAAGAAATAATTTGTGTCGCTGGAGAATATTAGGGTTAGTATGGACATCCACATTAGTAGTATATGATACATCATATCCTAAATACTCCAACCAGCGCATCATATTGCGTTCCCAAGACAAAAAGTGATTGTAATCGTCATGTCCAAGAGTTTGGGAGAAGGGTCTGTCGAAGGAAACTTTAACAGCTTTTTGGTTATATTTTGAGCTGTATTCATACAAGCTGTAGCCACCGTAGTTATTGTAGGCACAAAAGGTGGTAAAGCTGCTCTGGAACAATATATCAGACTTACTGCTGTCATTACGGACAACAAACCATATTTGTGACTGCTTGCCTGTTATTTGGTCTCTAAGGTTAGCAATATATAGTCCGCTAGTCCAGTTTTTGGTTACTTTGAGAGTGTAGGAAGTTGACCAGTTACACTCAACCAACCGGGTATTGGGATCTGCGATCGCACAAGCAGGTTGGGTGAAGCCGTTGAGTTGACCGCTGTCTTTTATCAGTCGCCCTCCTTTGCCACCGTAGTAACCTAAGCGGTACACTTTGATCGTAAACTTTCCTGGCTGTGCCAAAGAAACTTTTATGGGCAGCGACTCGCCTTGATTTACACTAGTTGCTGTAGCATAGCCAGCAATTTCATTATTGGTAGCCTGGTTGGTAATTTGCCAGTCAGTAGTTCCAGGTTTTAGGTTTTCTAGATAAATAGGATTGGTTGTCGTCGGTTGAGCTGTAGCACTAAAGCTGACGCTGCCAATGTTAGCTGCTGTGGCGATCGCGTTAGTTACACCAGCGACTTGCCCCAAGGTCAGCATTGTGCTTGCCTTACCGTTGGCATCAGTTACGGCACTGGCAGGTGAAACAGTTCCTCCGCCATTGGAAATAGCAAAGTTGACTGTAACTCCCACTTGTGGATTGCCAGCAGAGTCTTTAACTTGCACAACTAATCGGTTAGGTAAAGCAGTTTTGATTGCTCCTTGTTGGTTATCACCGCTGACTTTGGTAATACTAGCAGTCGGTTGAGCAGTAAATACGATGTCGCGGAAATAATTGGAACTCTTGTAGGAATTTGTTGGCAAAGCATTCACATTGCCGTACACTCCATTTTGACCATCAGCAACTGAACTCAAATCTCCATTCACCACCGAACTTGCCAATCCTTCAGGGCTAATCGGGAAATAAGTATTGGCTGTGTTAACGCTTACCACGTAGGTAGTATTGGCGCTTATTGTCAGCGCCGGAGAGAGAGTCTGCTGCTGCCAACCTGAGGCTGTCTCGTTGGTATATGTGCAACTAGCTAAGAGAACACCGTTTGCCGTCCAGATTTTACCAACATGGCTGCCACTTTCGTTGTTTGCTTTCCAAAAGCGAATCGCCACAATCTGACCGTTCTTGGTGCTTTGGAACTTCATTCCCAGTTCATATTCCACACCATCGGTGGCATTTTCATTGTTTGGCTGTTGATTTGTAAAGACGCTTTGATTGTTGGTAGCCTGGTTGGTAATTAGCCGCTGAGTAGTCGCAGGGTTTTGGTTTTCTAGATAAATAGGATTGGTTGTCGTCGGATGAGCTGTAGCACTAAAGCTGACGCTGCCAATGTTAGATACTGTGGCGATCGCCTTAATTACACCAGCTTCAGTCCCCAAGGTTAGCATCGTGCTTGCCCTACCTTTGGCATCGGTTAAGGCAGTGGTTGGAGAAACCGAACCACCACCACTGGAAATAGCAAAGTTGACTGGCACTTTTGCTCTTGGATTGCCAGCACTGTCTGTTAGCTGCACTACCAAAGGTTTGGGTAACGCAGTTTTTATGAGACCGCTTTGGCGATCGCCGCTGATGATTGTAAATTGACTTTGGGGTAGATTCATTCTGGTTTGCCCTGTTGATTTAATAATGATTCCCTACTTGGTTGAAATTGGGAAATCTTTATATTTAAATCACACAATCAATACCCATTTCCAGAATTTTATGTTATTTTGGCAGTCTACTCCCACAATCACGCTTGGGTCGCAAAACTGCACCCAACGCACCTACTGTCAACAAACCCAACGCAAAACGTGATTCTGGAACAGAAGTAGTTGGCTCTTGACGATCCGAGTCAGCGCGGAATACCCCTGTTCTACCATCTGCAAGTTTGGCATAGAAGACAAACTGGTTCTTATCGTTTAACCCGCGATTGGAAAAATAAAGGTCTGTTACTGTCGAGCCTAGCAGAGAATCGCCCAAAGCAATGACTTTATCAGTTTCCGGGTTTGCTCCTGTGTAAATACCCAAACCCCCTCCCCTAAGGACACCTTTAAAAGCTACAGTACCCTGATTGTTAATTGCCGGGTTCTCGAAGAAGTCAAAAACACTGCTGTTGTCAGCTATTTTGGTCAGTGTTTGACCGTCACTAGTATAAATGCCTTCACCTGCCAACTTATCAAGAACACCCTTAAAGGCTACTGTGCCTGCATTGTTGATGGCAGGGTTGAACAAAAAGTCAAAGTCTCCATTAGTGTCAGCCATAGTCATCGTATTTCCACCATGAACAGTGTATATACCACGACCTCTCTCTTTAAGTTCGGCTGTGAAAGCGACGGCGCCTGCGCTATTAATTGCGATTCCCTCAAAACGGCTATAGGGACTGGTGTCACTGGTATCGGCGATGGTGGTATTGATTCCGTCGTTATTGGTTAAGACGGCACGAACTCCTCGATCTAGAATTTGCGAGAAGGTTACAGTACCTTTACTATTGATGGCGAGATCGCCTAAAGCAGCAGGAACTTTGCTGTAAGCAATCGGAGCAGTATTTTCATTTGTATAAATGCCAACACTTGCTTCATCCAAAGCAGCTTTAAAAGCAACAATACCTGTGTCAGCGATCGCAAAAGTAAAAAATGAGCTAAACTGACCGCTGCTGTCAGCAATCAGACTCGTATTCTCCCCACTACCAATGTAGATGCCACTTCCCCCCGCATCTAAATCGGCAGAGAAGGTAACAGTGCCTTCGTTGTTGATCGCAGGGTAAAAACCGAACTTATTAAAATGGTCATTGCTGTCAGCGATTTTAGTGTAAGTGAAAGCAAAAGCCTCACTGTTAACTAGCAAGCTCAAAACAAGACCAACAGCGGTAGCCACTGATAACCGTTTGATTGCAATCATGGGATTTTATAAGTATTTAAATATACAATATATCAAGTTTCCTGAATCCAAAAACGATTCAGACAGGCAGGTTAATTAAATTAATCTTAATATACAAAGTAATTAATAAATCTTCGATAAACTTCAGCATTTATACTGAATAATTTGCGACAGCGTATAAGTAAGTATCTGTAGGGTGCGTTACGCGAAACGCTAACGCACCATTATTAAGCTTTGGTGCGTTACGCTGTGGCTAACGCACCCTACGTATCTGCATAGTTGATTGAATTCGGACAGTCGTTGATTGAATTCGGACAGTCGTTGATTGAATTCGGGCAGTCGTTTATTGAATTCGGACAGTCGTTTATTGAATTCGGGCAGTCGTTTACTGAATTCGGGCAGTCGTTTACTGAATTCGGGCAGTCGTTGATTGAATTCGGGCAGTCGTTGATTGAATTCGGGGAACCACCAAGAATTTACATAAAGCCATTCGAGATTTTTGTACTAAATAAATTTTTCGCTAAATTCGTTAACATGCCCGACAACTGTATTGTTATTTAAAGTGTCATTGACAAACTGTGAAGTGTTGAGAACAAAAAAATCATCGTTTTCGGTGACTATCTTTGGTACCAAATGGGAATAATTTAAGACTTGTAATGGTTGCATTTTCATAGCACGATTAATATGTGCTGCCACGATGTCATCTGCCTTAAGTTGTGGAAACATTAAATGCAAACCCCGAAAAAATAATGAGCGCAATTCATCGTCTGTTTGTTTGAGCAGAGGATCGTCGGAATGTACGTATTTTGGTAAGTAGGTAAGATGCAGTCCCGCTGTCTCCTGTAAAGAAACTAAATTGCTCATACCCAAAACCCCGGTAAAGGGAATACGTCGATCGGCAAGATTGACTATGTAATAAGGAACCAAAGCCTTGCGGGTAATCAGTGACATGCAGATTACACCGAGATATTCTACTGTAGAGTCGCCAATTTGCACCAAGCTGCGATCGGCAATTTGTTGGAGAATATTTACAGGTCCGGTAAAGATTACTTTGTCAAAATGCTTTTTTGCCTTATTATGTTCAACCCACAGTCCACCTTTTGAATCTGGTTTAACATATTTAACTGCAACACCAGTGCAAATATTACCCCCAGCAGCACAAATTAATTTTTCTAATTGGTCAAAAACAGTTTTGTAACCACCCGCAACATAACCAAGTTGTTCTTTATGCAACTTGCTATCACGAGCGGAAAACAGCCGTTTAATATACGACCAAATAAAGACTGCTGAGACACGCTTATAATTCTCTCCGAGTTTGGCTAACAATAAAGGTTGCCAAAGCTTTTCGTATGTATTTCTCCCGGAGATTTTTAACAGCCAATCTTCAACAGGAATTTTCTCTAACCGTCGCCAATTCTTAATTCTCGAACCATATAGCAAAGTTAAAGCTAACCGAAACTTGCCGATAATAGTTAGCGGTGGAAAGCGGAGAAATTCTATAGTATTGCTAATTGAATATAATTTTTGGTCTATGTAACATCCTGTAAGAGTAGGACGCCAACGCAGCTTATCCCCTAAATTAATTTCCTTAATAAAATTTATTAAGTAAGTATCAGATGGGAGAATAACATGATAAAATCGATCCCAAACGAAGGAACCGTAATCATGGTAGGTAGCAAGTCCGCCGAGTTGGTTGTTACTTTCAAAGACGGTTACTTTATGACCTTGCTGCGAAAGTCGGTAGGCTAATGTTAGCCCCATCATTCCGCCGCCAATAACAGCAATATTCATGATTTAATATATTTACTTGATTGCTTCAACATAAAGACTCTCGGAGGCTCTTATTTGTTGGTCGATAGATAATTCATCCATCAACGACTTCCCAAAAGCCTGCCTTTGCACTTTTGAGAAACCATATTTGTACAAAATAAACAGAAGAATCGCTGCGTGTGAGTGGCTCCCCAAGGAAAAATTTTAGTTTAAATTCAGTACGATTCGAGAAGCGATCGCTTTAGAGCAACGCTTCCCAATCATTTACAGAAAACGGGGTGTGGGGTGTGGGGTGTGGGGTGTGGGGGAAAGCTAAGAAAACTTTAGTTCTGGGTAACAGCGCCGTAAAAAAAGATGTCCGATCGAGACACGAAGTGCGATGAAATACAACGTCCTTATTTCAATCCCACGTTTTTAAATGTGGGTCACTACACCCCACACCCTACCCCCTACACCCTTCTGAAACGCAAGCTCTAATAGTGCGATGCCATGCAATAGTTTTAGACAGTCCTTCTTCTAATTTCACCTCAGCTTTGACACCAAGAATTTGTTCGCAACGGGTGCTATCCGGTACGCGTCTTCTCACATCTTCGTATTTGTTACCTGTAAAAGATTCATAGGGAACAAATTTCACCTTAAGTTCTCCAGGTGTGTTACTAAGTCGCTTGATAGTTTTAGCTAAATCAAGGATGGTTATTTCGCGATCGCTACCAATATTGAAAATTTCCCCATTAGCTTCGGGTTTAATCGTCGCAGCGTAAATACCTGCTACAGTGTCGCTCACATAAGTAAAACTCCGGGTTTGCAATCCGTCACCATGAATGGAAATTTCACCATCGTTTAATATTTGTTCAATAAAAACTGATTGCGGTCCCCCCCACCAAGACAGGTGATGGCGCGGTCCATAAGAACCAAAAAAGCGTAGAATGACAACGGGAATATCATAGCTATCTTGGTAAGCAAAAGCTAAATGTTCATCAAACAACTTAGATACAGCATAGCTCCAACGAGCTACTTTCGATGAGCCAATAACTGAGTTATCGTCTTCGTTAAAAGGTAGTTTGGGATTGCGTCCATATACGTCAGAAGTTGAGGCAAGTACGCATTTACAATTCAATTTACGTGCCAGATCTAAAACGTTGTCTGAACCTTGGTAATTAATTTTCAGAGTATCAATTGCTTTGCCGTAACGAGGTATTTTGAAAGCGGCAAGGTGAACAATGCAATCAATATCATTCTCTAAATTTTCAAATGTGCTTTTTTCAGTGACATCTTTTTGGAGAAATTGAAATGCTTTATTTGTTAAATGTTCAGCAATATTTTCTAATTTCCCCATTGAGAGGTTATCGATACCAATGACCTCATGACCTGATGCCAATAGCTTGTCTAGCAAGTGAGAACCAAGGAATCCAGCGACACCTGTAACTAAAATTTTGTGAGGAGCTTCAGCCATAAAAGTCTCTCTTTGTTAAAATAAAAAAATAAATATCGGCTTATTTATGTCTGGACAACAAGAATTACACCTGCTACAATAACAGCTATTCCCAACCATTGGCTAAACACAACATTCTCACGCAGAAAACGATGAGAAGCCAACGGTACGAGAGCAAATGTTAATCCTAGCGCTGGAAATGCCTGACTCAGAGGAATTGTCCGCAATACAATCAGCCACAATACAGTCACAACTACATAAGAAATAAACCAAATCCAAAAATAAGGAGAAAATAACAAGTCTCGAACTGAGTTGCTTGTTTCCTTAGCAGAACTAGAACCTTGAAATGCATACTTTAGCGAAAGTTGCCCTGCTGTACCCAGCACAACTACAAGTAATAAAATCAGCCAAGCAATTATATTCATTCCTGAATACCTTTTGTATGAGTTACTATAACTTTAACTAGCTCCTTTCTGGATTTGGCTATTCTTACTTTCTTCCCGCTACAAGATTACCTATCTTTTTCTTTCTTTTCTTCCTTCTCCTTCACCAGACGCCAAGGGCGAACGTGTCCTTCTCCTGTCGGAGAGGCTAGCCTGCGGCAACGCCAAGGGCGAACGCCAACGTGTCTTTGCGGTTCGTTACTAAATAATCTACCCTGCACCGAACGCCTAGCGGCGAACAAGCGTGACAGGAGTAATAGGAAGCGCTACCAAAAGAACTCCCAAAAAAATTAGAACTACTCCAACTACCCGAATTAGCGTAATTTTCTCATCAAAAAAGTAGTATGATCCCAAAAGGATGCCCACGTAGTTTAAGCTAGTAAGAGGATAAGCAATACTAAGTTTGACAGTTCGCAGAGCAAATATCCAATTAACTATTCCGAGACTATAAACACTCAAAGCCAAAACTAATTGCTGAATAAATGTCCAAGTAAATAATTGTTCAGTTTTATTGCTCATAGTATGTTTCATCAGCAATTGTCCAACGATACCAAAGGCAATGCTGAGAAACAAAGTTAGATATGAAATTAACTTCAAACGGGAAGGAGATGATTCAGCGTTCATCACAAATTACCATGAAAAATCAACGGAATGGCGCTGTTAAGTTAATGCAAAAAAAGCTTGACTTACAGACTCAACAACTACTTTTTGTGCGGATGCAGTCAATTCTGGAAACATCGGTAAAGATAAAACTTCATCGCTCAATTGTTCGCTGATTGGTAGTGAACCAAGGGGATAATTCAAGTTAGAGTGTACCTGCTGTAAGTGAAGAGGGATAGGATAGTACACCATTGAACCTATTCCTTTTTCTTTGAGGAATTTCTGTACGTTAGTGCGTTGTTTATCTAAAACCCTGATGGTAAATTGATTCCATACCGATCCTGACTGCACAGCTGTAGGTAGGACAATGTTTTTAACATTAGCGAGTTGATTGATGTAATAATCTACAATTTCAGCCCTGGCAGAATTCCACCGATCCAAATATTGTAACTTGACTAAAAGAACTGCTGCCTGTATAGTATCTAAACGGCTGTTGAGTCCCAATTCTTCATGCTGATATTTAACTTTACCGCCATGTCTGCGTAAATACTCAACTCGCTCTGCAATTACTTTATCAGAAGTAGCGATCGCCCCACCATCGCCAAAGCATCCCAAGTTTTTGGTAGGGAAAAAGCTAAAACAACCAACGTCTCCGATTGTCCCGACTTTTTTACCTGACCAAACAGCACCGGTTGCTTGAGCGCAATCTTCAATCACTTTTAAATTATACTTGCGGGCAATTTCCATAATTGCCGTCATATTGCAAGGACGACCGTACAAATGTACTGGTAAGATAGCTTTGGTGCGCTCTGTAATTTTTGACTCAATTAACTCAGTATCGATATTGTAGGTATTTAAATCAACATCGACAAAGACAGGAGTCGCTCCCACTATACCAATTGCTTCTGTGGTGGCAATAAATGTGAAAGGTGTCGTTATCACCTCATCACCAGCACCAATCTTCAAAGCTCTTAAAGCTAAATGTAGCGCATCTGTGCCAGAGTTACAAGAAATTACTTGCTCGCAACTCAAATATTGAGCAAACTGTGCTTCAAACTCTTTGACTTGCGGACCCATTATATAGCGTCCACCTGCCATGACTGCACAAATATTTTTTTCTATGTCAGCTGCAATACTTTGATATTGACAAGTTGCGTCAAATGGGGGAATATTCACAATGTCATTCTATCCTTTTAATTTGATTTTCACCGCAATATTCATACGTGCGATCGCAAGCTTTACAAACAGTAGTTTTTTCAAATTCATCTAACTTCGCACCGCACTCACACATCCAACCAACTTGCTTTGCCGGATTTCCATAAACTAGTGCGTAATCGGCAATATCTTTTGTCACAGTTGAACCAGCACCGATAAATGCATAACGTCCAATTGTATGACCGCAAACAATTGTTGCGTTTGCACCAATTGTCGCTCCTTGCTTCACCAAAGTTACTAAATAATCATCGATTGTATTGCGAGGAAAAGCCGATCGCGGTGTATTAATATTGGTAAAAACACAACTAGGACCGCAAAAAACATCATCTTCTAAAATTACACCCGCATATATAGAAACATTATTTTGTATTTTCACATTTCGTCCAATTTTCACCTCAGAAGCAACAAATACATTTTGTCCAATTTTACATTTTTCACCAATTACCACATCTTTCATAATGTGGCTAAAATGCCAGATTTGACTTTTTGCACCAATAGTACACGGCAAATCAACATAAGCTGATTCATGTACAAAATAATCTAAACTTTTTGCCGTTGAAGTATTATCCGTTGACAACTTGAACCTCCTTTAAGTGAATAGCTTTTCCTGAAGATTCTAGCGATTCTTGAGCGGATTGTAAAACAGTCAAAACATCAATCCCGTTTTCAACGCTGGTTAGAGGAGTCTGTCTGCTTTCTACACAACTGAGAAAATGTTTGCATTCTTGCGTGAGAGGTGATGCTGCCTCAATAGTAATGACAATTTTAGAATTTAATTTGAGTACGGGAATGTTATCTTGCAATTCAGCTTGCTGGTCGTAAAAAGTCAACTTGGCATCTACAGAAACATCATCAAAGACTAATGTACCAGAATCTCCAACTACTACTAACCGCTGTTCTTTAAAAGGATGCAACCAACTGACAAAAATATGAGCTTTGATTTGCTCAAATTCTAGATTCACTAAACAAAAATCTTCAACTTTACCTAAGTTAGCACTACCAACAGCTTGTACAGATACAGGTAATTTGCCAACGAATCCGAGTATTGAACATATATCATGAGGAGCAAAACTCCAAAGTACATTTTCTTCAGTTCTAACTTTACCAAAACTCAAGCGATTGGAATAAATATATCGCAGTTTACCAATTTTTCCTTCAGCGACAAGAGCGCGAAGTTTAACTAAAGCTGGGTGATACTCTAGTAGATGTCCTACCATGAGAATGCCGTTGCTTTTAAAAGCAGCAGCTTCTATCAAAAGTGCATCTTCTAACGTCAAAGCCAAAGGTTTCTCGACAAACACATCTTTGCCGGCAGCTAATGCTTGCACTGCCAAACTTGCATGAGTTGGTGCTGGGGTAGCTATTACTACCGCTTGTACATCTGGCATTGCTAATACTTTGGCAAAGTCAGAAACTGCCTCAACATCATATTTTGTTTTTAAGTCTTCTAAAATTTGCTTGCTGGAATCACAAATTATCCGCAGTACACCTAATTGAGCAAATTCTCGAACTAAATTTTTACCCCAGTATCCACAGCCTATTACTGCTACATATTTATCACTCAGAGGTATCATAAACAATTGAAAATCCCCAATAATTACAGGAATGAGCGCAAAAACCACCGAAGCTTTGATCGGAGGAAACCTCCGCTCAAACTTCTCTCTCTCAAACCTTATTTCTCTGTGTTCTCTGTGTTCTCTGCGGTTCGTTATTCAGTCCTAAAAGCATAAGTCCTAAATTAAATTAGCAGATTATTTGGCACTCAAGCAACAACCGTATTTTCTGTTGTTAAACCTTTTGCCGCTAAAACGTTGCGGGTATCAACTATTAAAGATGAATATTTCGCTACCAAATCATAGTCTACATTATCATGAGCGGTGGTAATGATGACTGCATCAAAATTCTGCAAAATTTCTTGAGTTAAAGATACAGATTGTAAGTTTATTTCTGGATAATGACGATGATTGGAACATGTCAGAGCATAAGGATCGTGATATTCTATATGCGCTCCTTGCCTTTGTAAAAGCTGAATTATTTTCAAAGAAGGACTTTCTCGCTGATCGTCCACATTTTTCTTATAAGCTACTCCTAAAATTAGAATTCGGGAGTTTTTCAAAGCTTTGCTGTGATTATTCAGTGCTGCAACTAACTTATCGACTACATAGTTAGGCATTAAAGTGTTAACTTCACCTGCCAATTCAATAAATCGTAAAGAAACATCATATTCTCTGGCTTTCCATGTTAAATAAAATGGATCTATAGGAATACAATGTCCACCCCATCCGGGACCTGGATAAAAAGCATGAAAACCAAAGGGTTTAGTTTTTGCGGCTTCAATCACTTCCCAGATATCTATATCCATTTTTTGAAACAAAATCTTTAATTCATTTACCAAAGCAATATTGACTGCACGGTAAATATTTTCGAGAATTTTAGTTGCTTCTGCGGTTTGAGTTGATGATACGGGAACAGTTGTGGCAATTATTTGATTGTAGAGAGTTTCCGCTAAATCGCGGCATAAAGTTGTGATTCCACCTACTACTTTTGGGACATTAACTAAAGAGTAGTTTTCGTTTCCCGGATCTTCGCGTTCGGGAGAGTAAGCAAGCGAAAAATCTTCACCTACTATAAAGCCGCTGCGAGAAAGTATGGGTAACACTACTTCTTTGGTTGTACCTGGGTAAGTTGTACTTTCTAAAATAATCAACTGTCCTATTTTTAAAGAACGAGCGATCGCATAAGTTGTATCGACAACGTAACTTAAATCAGGCTCTCTATGTATATCTAAAGGAGTAGGAACACAAATGGCGATCGCATCAACTTCCCCTAAACGACTCATATCGCTGGTGACATCAATTAAGTGATTTTTTAAATCTTCGGAAGGAATATGTTTTATATACGATCGCCCAGCTTGAATTTGATTAATTTTCTGTCTATCTACATCAAATCCTACTACTGAAAAACCTTTTTTGGCAAAAGCTGTTAAAATTGGCAATCCTACATATCCCAAACCAATAATTCCAATTTTTGCTTCTTTCTTTTCGATTTTATCTTTGAGTTCTTTTAAAAGCATTTTGATTTACTCCAAAAAAACGATTTTAAACTCAGTTTACTCGCCGAATAAATTTGAATTACTATTTAATCAAACGACGTTGCATATTGGCGGAATAATTTGTTTGTAGAGACGTTCGGTCCGGAACGTCTCTACGATTCATCGCCCGGTTATGCAACGCCTAATCTTCAATTTTTATCTAAATTACGTCAGCAAATGTCCGTTCCATTTTGCGGAAATACCAAATGCCGCTTATTAATAATAAGAAAACTAATCCCACAGATAGGATGAATCCAGGCATGTAAATTTTTGAAGTTCCACCTAAAATAGCCCAGCGGAAGCCATCAATTACGCCTACCATTGGGTTTAAAGAATACAGTAAACGCCATTGCTCTGGAACTCGGTTGCTACTAAAACCTACGGGCGATATATATAAGCCAAATTGCACAATAAATGGCACAATATACCGAAAATCTCGGTATTCTACATTTAACGCTGCTAACCACAAACCGACTCCGATTGATGCGGCAAAGGCAATGCCGATAAATAACGGTAGTGTGAGTATGCGCCAACTAGGAACAAAGTTATACCAAGCCATCAGCCCCAAGAGAATCATGCCGGAAACCATGAAGTCTACAAAGCTGACAATCACTGCACTAATGGGTACAATCAAACGCGGAAAGTAGACTTTAGAAATCAAGTTGGCATTGCTAATTAAACTGTTGCTGCACTCAGCTAAGGCAGTGGAAAAAAACTGCCAAGGTAGCAGGGCGGCAAATACTAAAATCGGATATGGTACTCCTTCCGACGGTAATTTTGCAATATTTCTAAAGACGACGGTGAACACCACCATTGTCAAAAATGGTCGAATCAATGCCCAAGCCATGCCGATCGCAGTTTGCTTGTAACGCACCAAAATGTCACGCCAAGCAAGAAAATAAAACAGTTCCCGATAGCGCCACAAATCTTTCCAATATTGCTTTTCGGCGCGTCCTGCTTCAATCACTAACTCGTGGTTGGAGGCGTCTTGACTACTCATAAATTCATACTTAACTGACAAACTTGAAATCTTTGATGCCACTGCAACCAACTAGCCGTGAATGCCTGCGAGTAAACTCTCCCACAGAAGGATTCCCCTGAGGATCGATTACTCCTGATACCTGTTGCCAAAGCTCCCGTGGCGCTGCTGAAAGTTCATAGGTGCGCTCATCGGACTTACGAACGTGATACCATTTTGTCGCTTGGCACTGCTCGCACCAGAAAGCTTCTAACCATTCTCCATCTATAGGAACTGTAGTTTGGGACGCTACGAGCATCAATGCACTTCGCCGGCTCATACCCCGTTGCTGCAACTGCCCCGGGCGATCGGCAAACAACTGATATTTTTGACTCATGCTATCGAGATAGCAACTATGAACTGGACAATATATGGCTCGTCGTTTTGAACGTTTCCGATTTCGGTCACACCTTCTCTGCAATTTCGACCTCCCACGATAAAAGATTAGACAATCATGAAGGTTACGTTGGAGGGACTGAGATCTAAAAGACCATCGAAGCCCAAACTCCTAATTCATAACTAATTATTCAATTTTCGTTGCTTGTTGCCTTATCTGTTTCCGTGTCAGCATCAATTGAGAATAATCTCAATCAAAAATAATCTCGCCTAGGTTTGTTCATTGTTTTTTTATTTTAGCGATATATGTAATATCTTACACTTTTTTCTCACATTTTTACTCTTAACTAAATTAAATAGGAAAATCAAATCAACTGATTTTCCAGTTGACAACAACAAGTTAGAAAGTAAGAGAAACTTAGCCCAAGCAAACAATTGCAAGTGCTGTTACTATCTGGCAATAACTTTTCTTAACCTTTAAGTGTTCATAATATTTAATCCTTCAATCTCACCGTTTTTCGCCACAATAAGATGGAAATTGTCGGTTAATTTGAGCTAGATAATGAGGCTCAAATTAAAAGGTAAATGTTTACTCACCGGAATTTGGCACGTTTGTTGCTCCAGTAAGTATTCAGGATGACAAGTCATAGTAACATAAGTATTACTAATCTTATTTGTGATGGTAGATACTTTGTCAAAACCTGGTAAATTCTATTGCCTCCACCGAAGAGAATATTTAGATTGGGTAACAATAAAAGCGCAAATATTTATGTTCCCAAGCTGAATATCTATTGGCAGTGCCAGCCCAATATCCCCAATAACTTACTCTGTGAGATTTTGAGACATAAATCTCACATCTTCAGATAATATCACTCTTGCCAAAACATCAAAATATTGTTTGGAGATAATTTTGGGTGTGAAATGCGATCGCAAATATTGACGTCCGGCTTTACCCATGCGTTCCCCTAGTTGGCGATCGCGACTCAGCAAGCGAATAAATTGAGCTAGACCATTACCGTCTCCATTCTCAAACGTGCCACCACAGTTGGCTTCGGCAATGAGTTGTCTCAGGTATGAATAAGAAGAGCAAATCACTGCGATCGGTCTTCCCGATGCTAAAGCTGAGTAAAGCTTGCTTGGCGTGACTAAATTTTCCGTACACTCATCCACACTCACGAGCGACAGATCGCAAGCTGTTAGTGAGTAGGGCAACACCTCCTTGTCTTGATAGGGTAAAAACATAAAATTGCTCAATCCTAATTGATTCACTTGCTCAATCAACTCATCGCGTTTTGCTCCACCACCAATGCAGACGAACTGAATTGGCTCATCTTGCAGTTGCTTTGCCGCTTCTAGAATGGTATCCATGTCATGACACCGACCTAGATTACCGGAGTAGAGTACGGTAAATTTCTTCACTAGGTTGTACTTCCAAGCAAACCAGTTTTCTTGCTTGGCAATTGGCACAATTGAGTCAGGGTCTGCCCAACTGTGAATCACAGAAATTTTATCGGCTATCTGCGAACAATTCGCCGCCACTTGTAGTTTCATCGCTGGACTAAGAACGACGATCGCCTTAGCGTTTCGCCAAATCTTTTTATTCAGCGCTTGCCATAATCGCGCTAGCCAGTGATGCTTGGGAATTACACCCAGAGCGATCGCTATATCCGGATAAAGGTCATAGAGGATGCAAACATAAGGAATTTTGAACAACAGATAACCCAGATATCCCACAAGTGGCAAAAATGGCGGAGCTGTTGTCACTAATAAGACATTGTTGCGATGTCTCGCCCTAAATAGATGCAGCGCTGCCCGCAACGTATACAAAATACCATTGACGGCTTTGCCGCGAATTCGCCCGGCCCCAAGTTTAGCAGTGCGCGATCGCTGAATTCGCACTCGACCTATCCGTTCAACTGCTGGAGCGTATTGAGTCCGAAACGCATATCCAGGCTGACTGGTAAAAACCTCAATGTCTATCCCAAGATACCCTAAATGTCTCACAAGTTCCTCAATCAACTGTCCTGTTGCCGCATAGTCTGGCGGGAAAAACTGAGTGATTACAGACAATTTGATCGACTGTTGATTTTTTAGAGAATGCTGATTCTTACTTTCTAACCCTGAAGAGAGCGATTGAAATAACTTGATATTAATCCATTCATTAAGTCTCATCGGCTACACCCTAATCTTCTTGAAAACGCCACTGAAATACTCAAGCCAAGCCATTAATTGACATGAAAAATTTACCCGGCTTTATAAATCTCTACAATTGCTTGACTGCGATGTACGAGTGTTAATTAGCGGGTAAAATCCCAAGAGTCACAGAAGGTAACGGCAAGCCGACCTAGTGGTGCAGATTAATACAAAGCTAAACTCATTCGAGCTGGGCGATGTATTAGTCTGTGCAAAATTTTCCTGAAACTCACAGGACGTATCTGCAAGCTTTGTAGCCTCTTTATACAAAGCTGCATGTCATTTGAGTTGATAATACGTACTTTTTTTGGACAGAATAACACATGACACAGACATCAAAACACACAACATAAAAACAAATCTGATTAACAACATTTGCTACTACTGAAACCTTAGACTTTAAGGAAAGTCCCTATGCTTTCTCTGAATACAGAACTTTTCTTGACTTTGTTTCCAGAGACTATTAAGGTAGTAGCCGCCATTCTAAACTGCCTTCTGGTTAAAAACTCGGAGCACCCCTGAATTAAATGAGATTTGAATCATATCATATCAGTCTTCAAGTTCTTTTTTTTACTATTACATGTAATTCTTGTCCAGAATTTGCTGTTCCTTTTTTATCTTTACATGTAATTTTTAATTAGAATACCATGTTTGAAATTTACTTATGTACTTCATGAAAAATTTATATAAATATAGTTCTTTTTTACACTCTCTTCATAAAATTACGATTTATTTATGTATAAATCCTTAATTAGTTTATACAAAAAATACAATACCTAAGTATTTATTCGGTCAAAGCCTCAAGAGATTTATTTGCTCAAATATAAGTTTCATCTTCATTTTTAATTATTTAATCTGCGATATCAATTATCGTCAGCACAAAAAAGAGGTAGTATAAAATAGAACTTCTAATTGTCCGATCGGCCTGATGAATTATTTTATTAACTGTATAATATAGATGCGTAATAGCTTGAGCTAAAAAAAATTATGCGTTTTTTAGATGTCTAATAGTTAAATCTAAAAATTCTTCAAAAACCTCGCAAAATAGTTCCATAAAATGGATTTTGTCGAGCTAAGGCACTTACAAGTAATAAAATGTCCAGCCCAACGGGAGAGCCAGTAGGAATACACGGAAACCGACTTTATGGAGAATAATTCTTCTCAACCCTCAAGTTCTGACCAAAATAGGAACTTTAGCTCTCCATTTCTTCAGACTCAACCTTTTACGGAGTCGGAAGGACAAGAAAATGATTGGAATTTTCGTGATTTTGTGGGTATTTTACGGCGGCGATCGCTTATCATTGCAGGGGTAGCCACTATTGTGATGGCAATTGTTGTCAGCCAAGCACTCTCGCAAAAACCAGAATATGAAGGCAATTTTCGGCTATTAGTGGAACCTGTTAATGATGATACCAAAATGCTGGATGTTGTCAAAGACGCTAACGCAGCCAAGTCTAGTCTAGATTACGAAAGTCAAATTCAAGTCCTCAAGAGTCCTGAACTGATGGGGAACATCGTTAAGCAATTGCAAGGTTCCTATCCAGAAATAGATTATGATTCTCTTCTAAATTCTCTGACTATTATTCGCTTAGGTACAACCAAGATTATAGAAGTTCGCTATCGAAGTAACGATGCAAATAAGACTAAAGTAGTACTAAATCAAATTGCTACGGATTACTTAAATTACAGCCTGGAAAAGCGGCAAACCAAGTTGCGTCAGGGGATTCAGTTTGTTGAAAAACAACTGCCATCCTTACAGAAACGAGTTGATGAAATTCAAAAAGATTTGCAAAATTTCCGGCAAAAATACGACTTTATCGACCCCGACACCCAGGCAGAGCAAATCGCTAATCAAGTCAACATATTATCTGGGCAACGATTAGCAATTAATCAGCAATTGGCACAAGCTCGTGCTAATTTAGCTGGCTTACAAGCACAAGACGGAGAACTGGCAGCGTTGAATAATGCTACTGTATATCAGCAGTTAATTATTCAAGTGCGTCAATTGGAAACTCAGATTGCTGCGGAGTCAGCTCGTTTCCAGTCAGATAGCCCAAACATGCGAACATTAAAGGAGAAACGGGACAACCTGCTGCCTTTGCTACGTCAAGAAGCAAAGCGCTTTTTGGATGTAAAAGTTGCAGACGTAGCCACTCAAGTTCAAACTTTAGAAGTGCAGAGCCAAGAGCTTGCCAAAGCCGAAGAGAAACTCGAAGAAAGACGCAAGCAATTGCCAGTTTTGGCACGACAATATACCGAAATGCAGCGAACATTGCAGGTTGCAACTGAAAGCTTGAATCGTTTTCTTACTACCCGCGAAACACTGCAAATTCAGGTGGCTCAGACAGAACTACCTTGGCAGTTAATTCAAGCTCCAAGTAAACCTGAAAGTCCTTTATCTTCGGATATCAAACGTAATTTGATTTCGGGATTTTTCGCTTCGCTAGCCATAGGAATTGGCATCGCCATACTAATTGAAAAACTGGACAATACCTATCATACTGCCGCTGCCCTGAAAGAGAAAATCAAACTGCCGTTGTTAGGAACTATTCCATTTGAAAAGCAACTCCAAAATGGTCAACATGGCACAACCAAACAAAACATTCCCATAGTCAGAGTAACAGATTCGCTGCGTGAGAATGTTCCCGGGTTAGCTGTAATACCCGACCAGGACTATAGCAATTATTCCCCCAAATTTTTGGAAGCTTTACGGGTACTTTCTACGAATATTCAACTGCTCAGTTCCGATCGCCCAATTCGCTCGATAATTATTAGTTCAGCCATGTCTGGTGACGGTAAGTCTACAGTTGCATTTCATTTAGCTCAAATAGCTACAGCAATGGGGCAACGAGTACTACTTGTAGATGCCGATCTGCGGAATCCCACGATTCACACTTTATCAAATTTAAATAATCTTTGGGGATTGAGTAATTTAATTTCGACAAACTTGCCAGTGGGGGAGGTGATTCGGCAACTACCTTCTATGAACGAATTATCTGTAATTACTTCGGGACCCATACCACCCGATCCCACCAAGTTGCTCTCCTCGGAAAAGATGAAGCGACTGATGGAAGAATTTCATAACAGCTTTGACTTGGTGATATATGACGCTCCTGTATTAGTTGGACTAGCTGATGCTAGCCTGATAGCACCCCACACAAATGGAATTTTGCTTGTGGTAAGGATGGACAAAACAGACAGTTCTGTTCTCAAGCGAGCTTTGGATAACTTGAAACTTTCGCGAATGAGTGTTTTAGGCATCGTTGGTAACGCTCAGAAAAATAATTAAATAGTTGCGCTAAATTAAGCCCGCAGGCTGGAAGCCTGAGGCTATACGAACAAAGCCCACCTTCGTGGGCTATCATATTATGTCCCCCCTTATTAACAGTAATAAAAACGTCGCAACCGTCGTAGAGACGTTCCGGCGGAACGTCTCTACAATATGTGTAATTAGATGCATATTTATCTGAAAATTCGCTTTTTTTAAATTTTCTTTGCAATCTTGTTGACTCTCTAGCTGAGTGGAGAGTTGACAATGGAATTAGCAAATTAACGAAGAAAGTTATGCAACTCCTGTCTTTGAAAAATGGCTTTTTGGCGTTAACCTTAAGTGCGATCGCCCCTTGGGCGGCTCCCCTTGGGAGCATCGCCTCAACTAGCGGGTTACTTGCAGCTTGTACTGCTAACCAAAATCAAGCTCAAACGCCAAACACCACCGCTACCAACGCTAGCGATAAGCAGCAGATGCACGGAAGTGGCATGAATCACAGCATGGCGATGGATTTGGGTCCAAGCGATGCTAACTACGATTTACGCTTCATCGACGGTATGACACCGCACCATCAAGGAGCCATAGAAATGGCTAAGGAAGCACAGCAAAAATCAAAACGTCCGGAAATCAAAAAGCTAGCAGACGAAATCATCAAAGCGCAAAACCAAGAAACGCAAGAAATGAAGCAGTGGCGAACAGCTTGGTATCCTAAAGCTGGTGATAAACCAATGGCTTACGATGCTCAAATGGGTCACATGATGGAAATGTCATCCGACCAAAAGAACAGCATGATGATGAATATGGATTTGGGTGCGGCTGATAAAGATTTTGACTTGCGCTTTATCAATGCGATGATTCCTCACCATGAAGGCGCTGTAACAATGGCAGAAGATGCGTTGAAAAAGTCTCAACGCCCGGAAATTAAGAAACTCTCCCAAGAGATTATTAAATCACAAAATGCAGAGATTAATCAAATGAAGCAATGGCGTAAAACTTGGTACAACAAGTAAGCTTGATTTCATCTTGATTTCATTTCTCAATGCCAGACTGAGAGATAAGCGCAATTCCAACTCCTAGGGAGTATCGCGCTCCCACATAGCGCATGAAACCCAGTACTCAAGGATTATTGAATCGCGATGCCTAATCGGCGATCGCAGAAAAATAAATTACACTGCCCGTTCGCGTACTGCTAGCCCTGTCTGCGACACCAAGGCGAACGGCTTCTCCAACAAAGTACGCATTCATCCGCAGGCTAGCGTCTTTGCGATTGAGAAGGCGGTTCGTTAGAATGCTTTTGTCTTGTCTGATTTACATCGACGCACCAAACGCAAGTTTGGCGGTCGGCTTCTGTTTAAGGCTAGTTAAAGCCACTTGATATAGTTCTTCAAAGTGGCAATTACATTGCCTTGCTCGGACAAAGCGCAAGTTATGAACCGATCTCTTTGTTGATGACAATCTGCTCTTACTGCTTCCGATCTATCGAGATAGGTTTGAACGGCTTGAATGTGTTGATGTCCACGCAGGCGATACCATCCAGCTTAGTTCTGAGTTCAGCGCTGAAAGTGACTAGCTGCTCGACAAGAACCTCACGGTCGCTTAAGCAACCTTTAATTACCATCAGTTCTCCCAGAGTCCACTCGTAGAGATTTCTGTCTGCATTGTTCATGAGCGCAGTCAGTTCGTTCTTGGTTCTTATGAGTTGGTTGATATAACTGTTGTCGATTTCCTGGCTAATATTCTGGGTAATCGCAGAGATATAATTTTGTATTTTTTCGTCATAAATGTTGTCGATTTGCTGGCTGATGTAGTGCTGAAGTTCAGCATTATTATTGACCAAGTTCTGGGTAATTACTCTGTTGAATGTCTCTCGGCTACCTATTGTGTTGATTAGTTCATCGACGTGCTGTATAACCAGACTCATAAAAGTCCGATTCCAATCGTTGCGGAGGTTCTCAATTTTGTTGTTAGTTTCAGTACTGTTGGCAACTAAGTTGAGAATCTGGTTGTTCATTTCAGTGTTGCTGGTTACACTGTGCTGTAAGCGCTGGTCGATGTACTGCTTTAATTCCTGATTATTCTGAACAAGGTTCCGAGCAATCACTTGCATGTGATTGTGTATTTTTTGCTCAAAAATGTTGTCGATTTGTTGGCTGATGTAGTGGTGAAGTTCAGCATTATTATTGACAAGCTTCTGAGTAATTACTCTGTTGAATGACTCTCGGCTAGCTATTGTGTTGATTACTTCATCTCCGTGCTGTGTAAGCAGACTCATAAAAGTCCGATTCCAATCGTTGCGGAGGTTCTCAATCTTGTTGTTAATTTCAGTACTGTTGGCAACCAAGTTCTCAATCTTGTTGTTAATTTCAGTTCTTCTGCCTCGACGTTCCTTAAGTAACCACCAAAGTAATCCTAGTAAAGGAATTCCTGCTAGCAAGAGAAGCCACCACCAGGGAAATCCTTGCTCGGTTGCCTCACTAGTAGATGTAGGTACAAGCGCAATTTGACCATTAGGTGCAGGACTGGGAGAAGAACCAGTGGCTACTACTGACGTTCCTGAAGTTGAAGCACTCGTTATAGATTGACGCACTGCCTCAGCTTCCTGCTGTTTGGCAGCTGCTAAAATTTCCTGTCCCGGTGCTGAAGTTGCAAAGCCCAGAAAGGCAAGCATTCCTGGAGTGGCAGTTTCTTTTCGATAGACATAGCCCCGAGGTTGGGAGTAGGGATAACGGGGGTCCGAGGGCATGGTTTTGTGCATGGGAATGACCCGGACATTCGGCAAGCTGAGTACTTGATCTGCGATCGCATAACTGATTCCATCCTTGCCGAGTGCCGACACAATGGTTGCAGTGTCGTCCTGGGACAGCGTGGTTGTGTTAGCTCCATTCTTAAACGGGGCTTTTTTGAAGATATCATAGGTGCAAGCGCGATCGCCGCGTGTCCCCCCACTCTGGATGGTCAATAAATCGAATCTTACCAGGAGTGCCTCCTAAGAGTGACCAGTTAGTTATCTCGCCTCGAAACATCTTCGCGAACTGCTCGAAGGTGAGGTTTTTCTTAAATGGATTGTCAGAACCTACAATAATCGCGATCTTCTCCCGACTAACAGGAGTGGCAACGAGTCCCTGAGCCTTCTCCTTATCCGTGAGTGGGCGTCCAACCGCTGCCATCTTGTTTTACTGCTGGTGTACCTTGAGAAGTTTCTTCTTTTGTTGTTTCAGATTTTTCGTTTGACTTGACTTCTGGGGTAGTGAGTGGTGTCATGATGGCAAAAATTATGGTGTTCGGTTTTCCCCACCACAAAATTTAAAAAAACTATAAATTTAGTACCTAGTATCGGCTCGCCGATTCATTCCATCACCAACGTATACGTATGGTGAGAACATTCATTCTTGGGCGACACCTAGTAAAACAACCAATTCTCAGGTAATGGGGAATGGGTAATGGGGAATGGGTAAAAACTATTCCCGATTCGCTATTCCCAATTTGCAATTCGCGCCTTTTCCCCATTCCCTAGTAAAATAGCTTGGCATTGCCTTTACATCTAGAGGTTAAGAATCATGGCTCAAGCTAAGATTGGGATTATTGGTGGCAGCGGTTTATACAAGATGGATGCACTTAAAGATGTAGAGGAGGTGCATGTTGATACACCGTTTGGTTCACCGTCTGATGCTTTGATTCTGGGAACTGTGGACGGGACGCAGGTAGCTTTTTTGGCGCGTCACGGTCGCAATCATACGCTTTTGCCTTCTGAGTTGCCTTTTCGTGCGAATATCTATGCGATGAAGCAACTAGGTGTGGAGTATTTAATTTCCGCTAGTGCGGTGGGTTCGTTGAAGGAAGAAGCTAAACCACTGGATATGGTGGTTCCGGATCAGTTTATTGATCGAACCAAAAATCGGGTTTCAACTTTCTTCGGGGAAGGAATTGTAGCTCACATTGCTTTTGGCGATCCGGTTTGTCGCAATTTAGCTGGAGTTTTGGGGGATGCGATCGCTTCTCTCAATTTACCAAATGTAAGTCTGCATCGCGGTGGCACTTATGTCTGCATGGAGGGACCGGCATTTTCAACTAAGGCAGAATCGCATCTTTACCGCAGTTGGGGTGCAACTGTAATCGGGATGACGAATTTACCAGAAGCGAAGTTAGCGCGGGAAGCGGAAATCGCTTATGCAACTTTAGCGTTGGTAACAGATTATGATTGCTGGCACTCAGATCATGATAGTGTGACGGTGGAAATGGTGATTGCAAATTTACAGCGGAATGCGGTAAATGCTCAAAAGGTGATTCAAGAAACTGTGCGACGGTTGAGTGAAAATCCGCCGTCTAGTGATGCTCATTCAGCCTTGAAGTATGCAATTTTGACAAATTTGGAAAAAGCGCCAGCGGCAACGAAAGAGAAGTTGAGGTTGTTGTTGCAGAAGTATTTGTGAGGGTTGGCGTTTATGAAAATGCCCTCACCCTAGAAGGGTGGGGCTATACAAACAAAGCCCACCTTCGTGGGCTATTATAAGCTAGCCTTTTATTAATTTCTGAAAGCGATCGTCTTGGCGAAGTATGTCAAAGTCTGGATTAGTTTTTGCCAATTCTCGGTGTTTATCAACTTTTAAATTAATTGCTTGTTGCAGGCTTTCAAGTGCTAAGTCATGATTACCTTGTAATGCGTGACAACGAGCTTTATGATGGTAAGCCCAATGGAAATCTGGTTGAAGTTCTAGAGTTTTATTATAGGACGCGATCGCATCATTATATCTTTGTAATTTTCTTAGGGCATTACCACGACCAAACCAGGCTATATATTGGTCATATCTTATCTCAATTCCTTTATCATAGGATAAAACTGCTTCTTCGTAACGTCCCAATTTTCTCAGTGTCCAACCGCGATTTACCCAAGCACAATAAATTTCCGGTTGTTTTTCAATTACTAAATTATAACTGGCAAATGCTTCATCATATCGACCTTCAACAAAGAGCGCATCACCTTGTTTTAAATAATCATTTGCTGTGAAAAATAATTGCGGATTGCCACCTTTTAATTTTTCTAGTTGTGTTGTCAATTCTTGGATTTTTTGCTGAATTTCTGGATGAATGTAATCTACAACTAATGAAGGTGCGGGTGTCAATGCAGATAGCTGTTGAAATATTTGCTCCTTTTGAGTTTGGGCATCTACAAAAAGATTATTTAACTGAGATAATTGTCCGACAAAATCTGACTTTAATATTTCTAGCTCTTGTTTAAAAGCTTCTGTTTGTTTTTGCAATTCTATGGCTACTTCTTTTTGTAGTTGTGCGTCCACTTCCTCTTCTAGTCGCTTTTTTGTTTCCGCTACTAATTCACTAATGACGCTGCGACGAAGTAACCAAAGACCAGCCGCTGCTAAAATTGGTAACAAAGTCAATACGACTAGCATAATATTCAGTAAAGTTGCAGTGTGCCCAAAAGCACGATCTACTTCGTTGTCAACTTGCTCGCTTATTTCTAATTTTTCTTGAGCCGATAGAGTTGGTGTCGCTGTCGGTATTTGACTCGGTTGAGCAGTAGCAGCACTAGCAGATAATAGAACTAGAGAAAGCGCTCTTGCAACTTGATTGTTGATTGTCATGATAATTTACTCATTATAAGCCCAGTAAACACAGTTATATACCAAGCTAATTAAGTGAATTACGCATTTTTATAAGTAAGAAACGTTCGCCCAAGGCAAAGTTGCCGTAGGCTACCGCCAAGTCGCCAAGGACACAGAGGTTAGAAGAAGAGAGAGGTTGTACGTACTGCCTTATTAAACCACCTGAAAAATAAAGCTGAGACTTGCCCAATTATTCACATCAAAGGCGTAAAAATCGCTACTTTGGCTGGTTGTCTCCCTCGCTGCGCTGGCGTTGTGCAAGTCTTGCAAAAGGGCTTGGGCTACTTCTAAGGGTTTGGACAATTCGATAATCGGTTGTTTATCTGCGGTGGAATATTTAGCAGCTTGAACGGCGGCGAGGGTTTGGGTGAAGGGTGCGGTGCTAAAAATTACTTGGTGTTCGTATTCGTCAGCGGAACCGGGAATCACCCATTCGGAATTAGTGCCACTTTTTGGTAAGGTGATAATTTCACCAGGGGCGATGACGATTTCTTTCAGGGGTGGTTTTGTTTGGGCGTTAAGTTCTTGACTGCGGGAAGTGGGGTAAAATGCGATCGCTGTCCTACTACTATTTAATCCTAGCAGCATCAAATATATCGGGCGATCGCTCAAATTTTCTACGCGGTATTGCATCCGGCTACCTACAGGTACGGTGGGAACATATCCGGCTTCGCTGCTGAGTAATTTCTTACTCGATTGTGCAGTTACTCGCACTGTTTCGCGTTGCATGACTACACGAGGCGTTATAGCGCTAATTATCTCTAAACTAGCTTTGACTGCCAAGCGAGAAGAACCTTCATTTTCTGTCAGTCGCCATAATTTCGCCGCTAGCAAAGTTTGCAATCTTCGTTCTAAGCGTTGTACTGCAACTTTCGCTGCTTCTCCATCTTCTCCTGCGGTGTTGGGAATCAATTCGCAGGAGAGAGAAAATAAACCGTAACGACTGGGAGATGCTGGTGAATCGGGAATTTTTGTTTCTGGTAATTTCCCAAATACATAATCGGCTGGTTGTTCTCCCGCAATTACACTAGATACGCGAGAAATCGTCGCAAAACCACTGGTAGCATCTACGCGCTCAATTCTTTCTAGTTTAGTACCCAGAGCAACGCTTAAGTTAATATTTTTGGGTAAAACTCGCTTTTGTTCTTGGACTAATTGCCCGACTTTAATCGGAGTTGCACTTTTAGTTTCGTCGGAGATTTGCGCTTTTGCGGTTAATCCGTTACGCGATCGCAATACAATTTGTATATTCGCATCTTCGCTCACTAAACTCAGTCGCGAATTGACTCCATAATACTCCAGCACTTGTAAAGGTATTCCGCCTAACCACACTTGGACTGTTTTACCATCCTCTTCTATTGCTGTAATTACTCCTTGGGCACCAATGATGCTTTCTGTAACAAAATTATCGCTCAGTAACTTTGATTGATTTTTTTCGCTATTTAATAACCCTGGCTGCTGTTTACCATCGAGTTGGCGTATGGAACTTCCCACTTGCGACAAAGTGTGAATAATTGTCGTTACTGGAGTTGCTTCCCACAAATACTGCGTCAAGGCGTAGGTAAATAATCCTACGCTGAAACCAGATAATAGTATTTCCCTCGCCAACTCTTTGGGGTTCGAGGTCGCAGATAGCAGCAGCGCTGGGCGATCGCTTATACTTTTGCTTTTAAGTTCTTTTTGAAAGTCGAGTTCTGCTGTTGCGAATTCGGCTTTTGCCGGCATTTGGTAGGCGCGAATTAAAGAAGCTGTTGATGGAGCGATTAATGGCGCATGATAGCTTGTATCGAGTATTGCTGTTACTCGTGCGGGAAGCGATCGCCACAATAACATCAATGTTTCTTCTAATAAACAATTGACTTTAGGACTGTTTTGTGATATGTAAGTTCCATCAAAGGGAATGAGAGTGTTTACCAGGGATTCTTCTGCTGCGTTTAATTTAACGCGGCTGCCATAACCGCTAAAGTGGAAGACAACCACATCCGATGGTTTAGCATCTTGAACCAGATGGTCTAAAAAAGCATTTTCAATTTTTTCTCTGGTAGCTTGTTCATCAGTCAAAGTCAAAATATCTGACTCTTGAAAGCCAAAGCGGTAAATCAAAAGTTCTTTTTGCAGTTCGACATCAGTTAAACAGCCCCCAAGTGCTAAATTTTGGGGATATTTATTGATACCGATCAATAACGCTAGTTTACGCGGGCTGGGTTGTGCCAAAGCTTGGTAATAGCGATTACCTAAGGACAACCATCCAGCCTCAGTCACTCCCAACGCCGCGAGTATAAAGCCAATCCGTTGTAAAAACGTTCGTCGCTTCATCATTATTTATTAACCTACCCTACTGCAAGCCACTTCGGATCTAAGGAACATCAGTTATCAGCTTAAGGGGCTGAAGTTTGTAGGGTAAAGAAAAACTTAGACTTGTTTAACTTTACTATATGTGCATATACCAGCTATCTTCCACGCGCATTGCCCGTGTCAATTCTGCTGCTACTTCCGGACGAGAAAATTCTGGTGGAGGTGATTCACCTCGACGCAGCATTTCGCGTACTTTTGTTCCTGACAAGTGAATCCGTTCTTCTGGTTTGCTGGGACTGGTTTTCGTCGTCGCCATTTGCTTGGTGCGGGTACAATAAAAAGCGTGTTCAAACATCATCGGTATAATCCCTAATTCGCTGGGATCGAACTCATCAAAGATATGTTGAGCATCGTATGTGCCGTAGTAGTTACCTACGCCAGCATGATCCCGTCCGACGATAAAGTGAGTGCAACCGTAGTTTTTGCGGACTAAAGCATGAAAAATCGCTTCACGCGGACCTGCATAACGCATCGCTGCGGGATTGATTGCTAAAATTACGCGATCGCGGGGATAATAGTGATCCAGCAAAATTTCATAACAGCGCATCCGCACATCAGCAGCAATGTCATCATCTTTTGTCGCTCCGACCAAAGGATGCAAAAATAAAGCATCCACTGTTTCCAAAGCGCACTTTTGGATATATTCATGAGCGCGGTGGATCGGGTTGCGAGTTTGAAAACCAACAATTGTTTTCCAGCCATTGACTTTAAACATCTCTCGTGATTCGGCTGGATCGATTTGGTAAGTGGGAAACTGGGGATGGGGTTTGCGTTGTAATAACCATATGTCGCCGGCGAGATTTACAGAACCTTGGTTGTACAGTACTTGCACTCCCGGATGGTTGATATCATCGGTGCGGTAGACATTAATTGCTTCAAGCTTCTTGTCGTAGCGGTACTTTTGCGTCAGTTGCAAAACCCCGATAAACTCACCTTTGGGGTTATCCAAGCGAATCAAGTTGCCTTCGGTAAGTCCTGAAGCAATTTCTTCGCTGACCGACAGTGTAATCGGAATTGACCACACAACACCGTTAGCGAGACGCATTTGACTGACAACGCGATCGTAGTCTGATTGATTCATAAAACCCGTCAGAGGACTAAAACCGCCGATCGCGATCATTTCTAAATCAGAAACAGCTCGCTCATCAAGCTGCACTTGCGGCAAAACATCAGCTTTCGAGAGAAATTCCTCTCTTTGCTCTGCGCTAGCAATGCGATTCACCAACTGTCCACCGTGGGGAGCAATGGTATCTGGATGGTAACTCAACGTAACCCCTTTTTTGCAACGTAATTATTTTTAACTCATGTACTAACTTATCAAAATGCTGGTACGTAGAGAAAAAAGATTATCCGGAGGGGAGAGGGGAGGGTGGGAGTGGGGGACTTTGATTATTTAACTCAACATATTATACGCCCTCAGGCTGGAAGCCGCTGGCTCAACATACAAAGCCCACCTTCGTGGGCTATAAAACTCTTCATTTTTCCCAGCCCACGCAGGTGGGCTTTGTCCGTATAGCCCTACCCTTCCAGGGTAAGGGGTATTGGTGCATTCCGCGTTCGGGGGAAAGATGTTAACCTACATCATCATGGGCAAAGCGGTTAAAGAGAAAGTCTAAAGCATAGTTACGCAGTTGATAATATTGGGGATCTTCCATAATGCGAGAGCGATCGCGTGGACGCGCAAAAGGAATAGACAAGACTTCGCCAATTTTCGCATGAGGTCCGTTGGTCATCATCACCAATTTGTCTGCTAAAAAGAGCGCTTCATCGATATCATGGGTAATCATCAACACCGTACAGCGGTTATCACCCCAGATTTTCAGCAATTCTTCTTGTAATTCTTCTTTGGTGATAGCATCTAACGCTCCAAAAGGTTCATCTAAAATTAACACTTTCGGACGAATCGCCAAAGCACGAGCGATAGAAACCCGCTGTCTCATCCCCCCAGACATTTGCGGTGGTTTTTTGTCCATCGCGTCAGCTAGTCCCACCATCGCTAAATGATCGCGGACGATCGCTCTTTTTTCGGCTTCGGGTTTGTTGGGAGAAACCGCGTTAACAGCCAAGTATATATTTTCAAAAGCAGTCCGCCAAGGTAGCAAGGCATAATTTTGGAAGACAACCATCCTGTCTGGACCTGGTTTGGTAATCGGTAGTCCTTCTAGCAGCACTTCTCCGGAAGTGGGAAAGTTAAAACCGGATACCATATTTAATAGTGTCGATTTGCCACAGCCAGAGTGACCGATGACGCAAATAAACTCACCCTGTCCGACATTCAGGTTAACACCATCGAGTACGGTGAAGGGTCCTTTCTTTGTCGGATAAACTTTAGAAACATCTTTAATTTCGAGAAAAGGCTTGCGGAGGTTGTTAGTTTGAGTATCTAATGGTTGTCCGATGTTGGTTGTTCTTAAAGTGCGGTTTTGCATGGCGTTTTAAAAGTTAAAAAGGTCATCGTTGAGGTTCAGAAGGTCATCGTTGAGGTTCAGAAGGTCATCGTTGAGGTTCAGAAGGTCATCGTTCGAGTTCAGAAGGTCATCGTTGAGGTTCAGAAGGTCATCGTTCGAGTTCAGAAGGTCATCGTTGAGGTTCAGAAGGTCATCGTTGAGGTTCAGAAGGTCATCGTTGAGGTTCAGAAGGTCATCGTTCGAGTTCAGAAGCTCATCGTTGAGCTTTTAAGTGAGTCCCAACAACCGCCTGGGGTTATAAACCCCAGTCTCATAGCTTAAGTCCACGCTTTGTGGACTACTCCCTTCCCGCTATAAAATTACCTATCTTCTTTTCCTTCCTCCTTCGTGTCCTTCGTGTCTTCGCGGTTCGTTAAATAGGTATTCTTTGAGCGGGAAGGGACTAAAACCTTTACCCAGTCGTCTTTAGACGACTTTAACTATTAGCCTCAGAATTTATTCTGAGGCGGTTGTTGGGATTGGTGCAAGATGTTACTCCCTTCCCGCTCGAAAAATACCTATTTAACGAACCGCGAAGACACGAAGTACACAAAGGAAGAAGAGAAAGAAGATAGGTAATTTTGTAGCGAGAAGAAAGTAGTTGAAATAAACTTAGGCTATAGGCTGTGGAACTTATAGTACCTGGCGGTTGAGCGCACACTCTGTAAAAAAGTACATTTACGCTACTCTCCTCGTGGGTGTATCCAGAATTACTTCAGCCACAGAAACATCACGTTTAATCTGCAAGCTGTTAAGATAAGCGATCGGATCGTCGGCATTAAACGGAGTTCCATCGAACAGTTGGATCGGTTGACGAGTGTAGCTAATATCTAAACCTAACTCGCGAGCTGCGGTGCTGAAGACGCGAACTCGACAGACTCTTTCGACAACTTCCACCCAATTTCTCGGAAAGGGAGTATCACCCCAACGCGCTAATTGACTCATAATCCAAATTTGCTCGGTGCGACTGGGACGATTGATGGCATCATCAGAGTAAAATTGATGATGGGCATAATCGCGCAGCGGATAATCTAAGCTACAAGCGGCGTAATTCGGATCTTCGATTTGAATGTACTCGATATCGTTGCTGACATACTCCCGCCGTGCTAAAATTTGCCGAATCTCTAGAGCATTTTCCGGAATTGCACAGTAATAACAAGCTTCTAGCAAAGCTTTGGTTAAGGCGATGTGGGTGTTAGGGTAAGTTTCTGCCCAATCTTCGCGCACACCGAGAACTTTACCAGGATGTCCCCACCAAACTTCTAAGTCGGTAGCGATCGTAAAGCCAACTTCTTCCACCGCAGCGCGATAGTTCCAAGGTTCACCCACGCAGTAACCATCTATACTGCCTGCTTTCAAGTCGGCGACCATCTGCGCTGGCGGGATAGTCTTCATATCCACGTCTAAATCGGGGTCGATTCCCCCCGCAGCTAACCAATAGCGCAGTAGCAAATTATGCATTGATGCCGGATGCACTACGCCCATTGTGTGGCGTAAGTCGCGGGTGCGAAGCAGGTAATTTTTGAAGTCAGATAAGCTTTGCACACCTTCTTCATAAAAGCGTCTCGCTAAGGTGATGGCGTTACCGTTGCGGGTCATGGTGAGGGCAGTAACTACGGGTAAAGGTTGGTTGTTATGTCCTCCTAAGGTCAACCACATCGGCATTCCTGAGGGCATTTGCGCCGCATCTAAATAACCGCCGGTCATGCCATCAACGATACCGCGCCAGCTGCTTTCACGCACGAGGGTAACTTCATCTAAACCATGTTTGGCAAAGAAGCCTTTTTCTTTAGCGATCGCCAAAGGAGCGCAAGCAGTAAGGGGTAAAAAGCCAATTTCTAGGTTAACTTTTTCTAAGCCATGACGAGCAATATTAGCAGTTTTCCGCGCTCGAATTTTCTTGATGCGTTTTTGCTGATTGAGGAAGTAAATCATCTCACTTCGCAAGCTGTAGTAACTCGGATGTTCGACTACTTCCATCCGCTTGCGGGGTCTGGGAATATCGACTTCTAAAATGTCGCCAATTTTCGATTCCGGTCCATTGGTCAACATCACAATTCTGTCAGATAACAGCACCGCCTCATCGACATCGTGTGTCACCATCACGGCAGTAACTTCATTTTCTTGACAAATTTGCATCAATTGTTCTTGCAAATTGCCGCGTGTGAGTGCATCCAATGCACCAAATGGCTCATCTAGCAATAGTAACTTAGGACGAATCGCCAAAGCGCGAGCGATCGCTACCCGTTGTTTTTGTCCCCCAGATAACATCCCCGGTTGTTTATCAGCATGGGGACGCAAACCCACCATATCAATATGTTTTTCGACAATTGCTTTGCGTTCACCCGCCGGCATACCCTTCATCACTGAGTCTACAGCAAGAGTAATATTTTCTCTCACCGTCCGCCAAGGTAACAGCGAATAATTTTGAAACACCACCATTCTATCTGGACCTGGTTTGGTGATTCTTTGTCCTTCCAAAGTCACAACACCTTCACTTGGCAAATCCAGACCGGCAATCATATTTAACAAAGTCGATTTACCGCAACCGGAGTGACCAATTAAAGAAACGAATTCTCCTTTTTTAATCTCCAGATTAATACCTTTGAGGGCGATATACTTACCACCGCCGGTTAATTCAAAAACTTTATCAATTTGGTCAACAGCAACAAAGATAGACATAGCAGTTTGGGGAATGGGGAATGGGGAATGGGGAATGGGGAGGAGGGGGGAGACAAGGGGGAGGGGGAGACAAGGGAGAGGAGGGAGACAAGGGAGAGGGGGGAGATGGGGGGATGGGGAGAGAGAGACAGGGGGAAAGAATTATTCTCCTTGTCTCCTTGTCTCCTTGTCCTCCTTGTCTCCTTGTCTCCTTGTCTCCTGTCTCCTTGTCATCCTTGTCCCCTTGTCCCCTTGTCCTCCCTGTCTTACTTCTGTTCTGCTGGTAAAATCTTGTGTTGAATCCACGCCATGAGTTTATCTAGCAGCAGACCGACAACGCCGATGTAAACTAGAGCCAAAATAACTTCACTGACGTTGTTATTTTGATAAGCATCCCAGATGAAAAAGCCAATCCCGACAATACCGGACATAACGATTTCGGCGGCAATAATCGCCAACCAAGCCAAACCGATCGCAATTCTCAATCCGGTGAAAATGTAAGGTAAAGCTGCGGGAATCAGAATGTTTGTGAAATATTCTTTGCGGCTAAGTTGCAGAACTTTGGCGACGTTGTTGTAATCTTGGGGAATTTGAGTTACACCGACAGCGGTGTTAATTAAAATGGGCCAAATTGCGGTGATGAAAATTACGAATAAAGCAGCGGGTTCGTTTTGTCGCAAAGCTGCTAAGGAAATCGGCACCCAAGCCAAAGGTGGTACAGTCCGCAGTAGCTGAAACAGAGGATCTAAAGCTTTGGACATTGTTTGATTCACACCGATCAAAATGCCCAAGCCAATACCAACAATCGCCGCTAAAGTATAGCTAATCGCAACTCTTTTCAAACTGGCTAAAATCTGCCAAAACAAGCCCTTATCTATCCCACCGTTGTCATAAAAGGGCCAAAATATCAATATCCAAGTATCTTGAATCACCTGTATTGGACCCGGTAGAGTTGCGCCAGGAATCATAGCAAATAATTGCCAAAGAACTAAAAAGATAGCGATCGCAACAGCCGGAGGTATCAAATTAGGAAACTGCTTCTTCAACCGAGAAATAAAACTATTATCTAACCTAGCGCCACCAGGACGTTTTTGAGCAATTGTCATTGTCTGTATTCTCCTAAAATTTATTTCTTTCTTCTAGTCTGCGTAGGCAGTGAGTCCAGCGAGAAAGGGAGGGTTTCCCTCCGCAGGCGACTGGCGAACCCGAAGGGACTTCGTTTGTATAGCCGCAGACTTTAGTCTGACAGCTTATTTACCTAAACAGTAACCTTCTTAATCTTCAAACTTCTGAGATATTCTTCTGGCTTCTCAGGGTCAAACTTAACACCATCAAAAAATTCTTCCACCCCACGCGAAGTACTTGTAGGAATATCAGCGGCAGCAATTCCAGCTTCTTTCGCAGCTTCTTTCCAAATATCTTCGCGGTTGACTTTATCGATTAATGCTTTAGCATTAGTCAAGTATTCTTTCGGCAAAAATCCCCAGCGAACATTTTCAGTAATAAACCACAAATCATGACTCTTGTAAGGATAAGAAACACTACCTTTTCCATCTTTCCAGTAATAAGCCGCCATAGATTTATCATCAATTTTGCGACCATCACCCATGTCATACTTACCTTGGAATGGTTCAATCAAAACTTCCGCAGGAAGATTAAAATAATTTCTGCCAGCGAGAATTTGAGCCGCTTCTTTCCGGTTATCAAAATTATCTAACCATTGTTGAGCCGCCATAATTCCTTTTAAAATTGCTTTGGTTGCCTTGGGATTTTTGTCAACCCAGTCAGCTTTCATAGCAAAGTATTCTTCGGGGTGATTCTTCCAAATCTCTGCGGTTAATGCTGCCATGTAGCCAATTTTGTCTTTCACAAGACGATTGGGCCAAGGATCGCCGGTACTAAAGGCATCCATCGTTCCCGTCTTCATGTTGGCGACAGTTTGCGCTGCTGGTACTGTCAGCAATTTGACATCGGCATCCGGATCTAAACCGCCGGCAGCTAACCAGTAACGAATCCACAAATCTTGGTTGACATGGGGAAAGGTAAATGCAGCGGTGAAAGGTGTTGAGGATTTGAGTTGCGTAAATAAAGACTTAGCGCCGGCAAGTTGCAAACTAATACCTTTGCCTAGGTGCTTGTTGGCGATCGCAATTCCATTTCCATGCGTAATCAACTGACACAACACATACATGGGAATTTTTTGATTGCCTTTGGTAATTAAACCTTCGCTAATTAAATGCGGCATTGGCATTTGCCATTGTCCGCCATCAATTCCACCACCAGCAGAACCAATTTCTATATTGTCCCGCGCTGAACCCCAAGAAGCTTGTTTGGAAAGGTTAACATTGGTCATGCCATACTTGGCAAAAAAGCCTTTTTCTTTGGCAATAATTAACGGAGCCGCTTCTACAATTGGGATATATCCTAACTTAACTGTAGTCGTTTCTGGTTTTTGTTCTGGAGTTAAATTGGCAACAGTTTGAGCCGCTGGCTGTGCCTGTACACTTTTACCTGTAATGCTTGCCGGGGGATTTCCCAAACAGCCTTTGAGGAACACAGCACCCGCAGAGGCTCCGGCTGTTAATATAAATTTGCGGCGAGAAAATTGATTAAAAAATTCTGTCATAATCACTCCAAAACTGGGAACTTTATTGTTTTTAAGTACGACAAATTAAGCAGAGAAACAAGAAATGTTTCTGGCATTTTCAATGGCAATTTTCAGCTATAACTAATAAGCAGATATGCGCCTTTTCCAGTAGAAAAGACTCGTTGACTGCTTAAAGAGAAACTGTGGTTAATTTATTTATTGCTCTTTGGTGTCAACTTTGGGGATCGCTCACCTTGTTGAAAACAGTTTACAGGTTTTAATGTCAAATTGATATCTTTTAAACTGTAATTATTAAATAAATATTATATTGGAACTATAAGTAAAAACTTATAGTTCAGTCGCAAATGCCGGATAAAACTTGAATATATAGCTTTTTCTTTATGACAATTATTACTTTGATACTATGAGTGAATGCTTTTAGGCTCTTTTTATTCGTTTTTCATCAATATATATAGATAATTATTTATGAATGGTGTGGAGTAAATTTATATAGTAAGTTTTTTAACTTTGCATCAGACTCGTTCCCAATCTTAGACTGGGAACGAGGAAGACGAGGAAGCGATAAATCGCTTACTACGGTCTTAAATCATTAGATAATTCCACAATACCGCGATAGCCATCGATTCTGACTCGTTGACCATCTTGCAGCAACCAGGTAGCACCGCGTACATCCATCACTGCTGGTATACCATATTCACGAGCAACGATCGCCCCGTGAGATAATCTTCCACCAGCTTCGGCAATTAAGCCACCAGCTCTAACTAACAGCGGTGCCCAGCCGGAATCGGTATAAGGCACTACCAATATCGTATCTCGGTCAATCTCTGGTATATCTTGTAAATTCCGCAACACCTTGACTCTTCCCTCGGCTTGTCCGTGACTGGCGGGAATGCCTTGTAATATTTGATCGGAGGTTATCTTAGAAAGAGCTAGCGGCACGGGGGGAGCATTGCCGTAAACTAAAAGAGGTACTTGATTTAATTGACTGTCTTCTGTAAGTTGCGATCGCCTAACTAATACTGACTCTTGCAACTGATTAATCAATCGAGCATCCCAATTCTCTATCAATTGCCGCACTTCATTCAATTCCAGAAAAAAGATATCTCCTTTTTCTTTCAACAAGCCGGCTTCTAACCAAATCTTCTCTAAAGCCAAAAAACACCAGCGCAACTCACCTAACAAGCGCGAGTATACCTCAGTAACTCGTCCTTTGAGATCCACGCGCTGCTGTACAAATCCTCGCTTTTTCTTTTGTTTTCGCGGACGATAAATTCCTTCTAAATTATCTATCAGCGGTTGGTTATCCTGCATCAACTGCACAAATAACTGCTTTATCGCTTGGGGATCTTCCTTCCAGGTGGGAACGGCAATATCAGTTCCGACTTCACTTAAATAGCCGTAATCTTGAAGCAATTCGTCAAATTTTTCTAAAATCTTCTGCCCTTCGGGGGTTGGCGCTAATTGCTCAAATACTTGCTGTGGTTCAACTTCAGGTAATACCTGTTTGGCATCTGCGGCTAATGCACTCAACTCGCGCATTGCTGCTACTTCTGGTGTGACGCTGTTATCAATTTTGCCATCTTTTACCCGAAAAATTCCTTGACGCAGCGCTACACTCAAAGGAGCTAAAATACTGTAATAAGTCGCAATTCGCAGCAATTCTAAGATAAAGTCAATTCTCTTTAACAGTCTCGGCGGATCGAAGTCATCGATAAATTCTTGCGTCAACTGCGACAAACCAGGCACAAATCTTCTGTGATAATCGCGCTTAAAGTCTTTTTCTAAATTTAATTCGCGTCTGAGCAACTTCGCCAATCCGGGTAGATTCTTCAAGGTAGAATCCAAAGGCGGTTTACTCATCTTGGAACCTCTGGTTAAAAATTCCAGACTTTCCGGCGGTAAACCCATTCTTAAGAAAATCTGCCCTAAGAGGGATGCATTAAAATATGCTCTAGAATAATGAAGCGTGGCGGTTTCTTTAAAGTCTAATCCATCAGCGCGATCGCCTAAAACGATTGTAAAAAGTTCTCCCCAAACGCCGCAAGTTAAAGGACGGTTAATCGACCAAGTTAAAGGACGAATCAATCCGGGAATTACTTCGGCGGCGATTTTGCGAGTCCAAATTGGTAGTAAAGTGGTGATAGGTCGTGCTTGTAATATCCAAAGTGTTTGACCGTCGTAACTCCACTCGATATCTTGGGGAATGCCGTGAAAACGTTCTTCTAGATGTCGGCATAAGTAGGCAACTTGTTTAAGTAAAGCTTGCGGTACTTGTCCAGTGCCTTCTAATTGCACAAACTTAAAATTTTCGGTTTCGACGACAAAAGCGCGATATTGTTCTGGTGTGACTCTTCCGGAAACGATTTGCGTCGGACTTCCTGGTAAAGCTTCAATGACGATCGCTTCTCCTTGTCGAGTAATCGGATCGCGGCTGAAAGCTACCCCAGAATATACACTTTGGACTTGTTGTTGAACTAGCACTGCCATTGCTGCTTCTTGGGAACCGCGATCGCGTCGATATTGCATCGCAGTTGGTTGATTGTAAGAAGCTTGAGTCAGGGCGATCGCTTCTCGCAACTCTTGTTTGTTGGTAACATTTAAAATTGTTTCATACTGTCCGGCAGCAGAAGCTTGTTCTGAGTCTTCCCCAATCGCCGAGGAACGCACCACCAGAGGCGATAATTCTGAAGGATACATAATTTCTACTAATGCTTCTGCGTCGTCAGAAGGTGCCAGTACCCACCCTTTCGGCACTGGATAACCCCAGCGCTTAACTTGAGATAAAGTAGCTGCCTTTTGTCCGAATAATGCAGCATCCAAATCGTCATCTAAAGAAACAATATTTGTCTGACCGCGCAAAAATTTATTAGCTGCTTGCGAATCTTTTTGCGCGTTTTCGGTTGGTAAATTCAAGTCATCCGGAATTCGTTTATAAATCCAGCCAAGTAACACCGCTAAAGCGACAGCAGCGATGATTTTCGGTAAATCCTGAGCGTGGAAAAGTGTCACAAGCAAAGGAAACAATACCAAAACGCCGTATTTTGCCAATTTTTTGTTGCGAACAACACTAAAGGTAATAGTTACCAGAAAAAGCACAAATCCAGCTACCAGCGGATCATGTACCGCAAATCCCCAAGCAACATTTGTCGTTCCTGCACCTTTTGCTACCCAGTATCGTCCTACTACTAAGGCAATCAGGGCAATCAATTCCCAAGCCGATCCCTCTCCAAAGAAAGCACGGGCAAGTAAGACAGCGGCAATTCCCTTTAACGCTTCTGACAATACCGCCAGAATTCCTACTAGTCTGCCACCGTGATAAAATGCGGCTGAAACACTAATATTACCAGTACCTACGTGTGCTAATTGCCGCCCATTTAAAGCTTGGGTAATCCAGTCAATTAGCGGTAGTGCCCCCAGGAGAGGGCAAACAATTAAAATAATTAAGGCACCCCAGAGTTCAAGCATTGTACGTTGTGGGTTTGAGATTTATAGTCTTGGCTCTTTGTGCCGTCAACAAAGGCGATTTTTTCATATAGAAACCAAGGGCAGATGCATCTAAAATTTTGGATGCCTTTGCCGATAAGGGTTACAAAAATTAATAAATATAAATACTTGGTGGTCGAAACCGAAGTCAAGTACTATAAGTAATTTAAAAATAATATAGGTAGACGCCTGCGTTTAAGCTTAACTGCGTTCCTGTGTCGATCGCATCTAGAATACATTTCACACCCTGTTTTCACGATAGCCAGATTTAACTTCTTATATGTGAAATTTAAACTCGAAAATATAAAATCTTTATAAATTATTTTCAGAGCGTTTTAGGTAGCTGGTGAGAAACACTTAAGACAAAGATAGATTGGTCAGAATTTTAAATTTGGCAAACTTTCCTTGCGAGTGTCCCTCAACAGCTGTTAATATCCTTAGTTTATCGCATAGGCAGCTTGCAGCGCCCAAATAATTAGAGCAGCGATCGACCCCAAAAGCAGCACGGTAGAGATAGTTACCGCTTTTGGAGAATCTGCGCCCTTAAACTTCATGATTCCTCGGTTTAAGTCGGACATAGCGATGTGCGCCTCCTTTGATAAGCGTGCTCATTTGCCCGCTTTGATTGTAGTCTTTCTATTTGCATGTGCAACTAAACTTAAATTAATTTTCAGCAAAGCTGGGCAAAATTTACATCAATAATATTACCTATGCCTTTAGACGTAGATTAAGGCTGAGACAATTTTGTGACCAAGCCCCGTTGGGGCGGGGTGTGGGGTGTGGGGTGTGGGGTGTGGGGTGCATAGATAGCCCCAACGACCAGTGGTAAACATACGCCCCGATCAGGCGAGGACGATTGCATTGGTCGGGGAATCATACGCCCCTTCCCTAGCCGTCTTCTCCCCTAAACCCTACCCCCTACACCCTACACCCTTCTTGTTGACTGATATCAATCAGTCAGATTTACCGTAAATACACTTAAAGCGGAATCTAAGCAAGATTGAAGTAGTTAAGTATATATTGCAACTAGTTTTTGAGAATTTTTGGTAGAATTTATTACTTTGTGTCACCGTTGAGGGCGTTGAAAGGTGAAAGTTGCGCTTGTAATAATTTTGATGGTATTAGCCGCACTGTTTGTGATGATAGAGGTAGGACTGCGATCGCTTTTTGGTTTTGGCAATCCTCCAATTTACATCGGTGATCAGCAGATTGGTTATTTGTTAGCACCAAACCAGCGTACTCGTCGTTTTGGTAATCGCATTGAAATTAATCAGTATTCTATGCGAGGTGCGCCAATAGAAAAAACTTGTTCACCCTCAACGCTGCGGGTGCTGCTATTAGGCGATTCTATCGCCAATGGTGGCTGGTGGACAGACCAAGATAATACAATTTCTAGCTTGATGATGCGTTCTTTGAGAGCGGCAAATATAAGTAAATATCAGGAAGTCGAAGTGCTGAATGCTTCAGCTAACTCTTGGGGACCGAGAAATGAATTAGCGTATTTGCAAAAGTTTGGAACTTTCAACGCTCAAGCGGTAGTGTTACTAATTAATACCGATGATTTGTTTGCTACGGCTCCGACATCTTTACCAGTAGGACGCGATCGCAACTATCCAGATAGTAAACCGGCTTTAGCGTTGGTGGAAGTATTTGAGCGACAAATACGAAAACAAAAGTTAATTCCAGAATTGAAAGCAGTGCAAAATGAGAAAGGCGATCGCGTCGGGATTAATCTCGAAGCAATTAGCAAAATTCAAGCACTGACTCGTGAAAATAACTGTGAATTTCTCTTGGTGATGACTCCCTTACTGCGAGAAATTGGTAAACCAGGTTCACGCGATTATGAAATTACCGCACGTCAACGACTCAAAGATTTTACCGAAGCGCAGCAAATTACTTATATAGATTATCTGCCGACATTTAACGCCATCAAAGAGCCAAAATCTATCTATCAAGACCACATTCACCTTAACTTACAAGGCAACCAGTTAGTGAGAGAGAAAATTGAGCTTAAGCTTCTTGAGTTATTGGGACATGGTACACCACATTAAGCTTGATTTAATGGCGATATGTTTGTAGAGACGTTCCATCCAAACGTCTCTACTGTTGATATATATTTCCATGAAGCAAACGATCAACAACAGAGAAACTCTAGCAAAATAAGAATATTAGTTTTACTTACATCTTGCACTAATGCACCTCAGGCTGAAGCCTGGGGCTATACGAACGAAGTCCGCCTACGCGGACTCAAAGAAACTCAAGGCTTTTAAAGCCTGCCTACGCAGGCTTTGTACGTGTAGCCCTACCCTTCTAGGGTAGGTGCTATTGCGGTTGTTAAATAAATGTCTTCGTGTGGTTTGAGGGTTATTTCATTACCTGTAGACATGGCGAGGCAAACAACATGGATACTAACAAACTCCTGAATCAATATGCAGCGGGAGAACGGAATTTCAATGGAGCAAATTTGCATCAAGCAAACCTTTCTGATGCGGATTTGAAAGGTGTAAATTTAGGTGGAGCCGATTTGAGCGGAGCTGACCTCAGTCGAGCCGATTTAAGTGGAGCCGATTTGAGTCGGTCAAACTTAACTGATGCAGACCTAAATGGAGCCAACTTAAAGGATGCAAATTTGAGTGAGTTGACACTCCCACGGCTACGAAAACATCGCTTCGCTCGTTTTCATAAAAAGCCGTGGGATTCTTCCTTCAACCAGCCAACTTACTTAAAGGAGTTTCCCCACT